>NZ_LVDR01000015.1:0-117946 GCF_007636515.1 Shewanella sp. MSW | reverse complement strand
TGTATTCACGTTTACAGTGAGCAACTTGGGTGCAAAGTAGTAGAGTTAAATGTTCAGGTAGACCATGTTCATTTAGTTATAAAAGTTCCGCCAAAGTTATCGATATCAAGACTGATGGGAGCGCTCAAAGGCAAAATAGCACTAAAACTATTTAGTAAATATCCATACTTGAGGAAGAACAAAATGTGGGGTAACCATTTTTGGCAGCGAGGATACTTTGTCAATACGGTTGGAATAAATGAAGAGATAATAAGGCGTTATGTCCGGCATCAAGAGAAAGAAGAAAAGCAGGAGCAAACTCAGTTAACGCTGGAGTAAACAACGCCCCCTTTGAGGGGGCATATATAAAGCCACCTTCTTCAGAAGGTGGATTCTTTACTTGTGCTTAAGGGCTTTGCCTGAGCACAAATGTCGGGCAAAATGCCTGCAATTCAACTGTGTTGGTACCAATTCTCATGTTGCGGGTAGAGGTTTACTCTCATTCTCGTCACAGGCACTTGGGGGAGCAGATAGCCAATCTGTACCACAGTGCCGTTACTGCCATAGATGATGCCCGCTATAATGCGGCTCAGCGTCTGGCTTGGTCGGCGGCGCCGCGCTCGGGGCGATACTGGCAGCTAAGGCTCAAACGGGCTCAGGCCTGGGTGATGCTCAAGGGCAGTGAGCAAAGTCCTCTATGTGTGGGCTTTGTGTTGCTGGAGACCACCTTCCGTGAGCGAGGTTACATCGCTTGCCTTTATGTGGCGCCCGATAGCCAGCGTCAGGGGGTTGCCTCATCCTTGCTTGAAGCCACCAAGAAGTGGGCACTCACCCAAGGCTATCATCACCTGACAACAGATGCTTCGGCGCTGTCCAAACCTGTGTTTGAGCGTGCAGGGTTTCGTTTGCGTCACAAAAGCTATCAGGAAAAATCCGGCCAAATGTTCGGCAGCTATTTTATGAAGCTGATACTGGCGCCTTTGGTGCACGAAAGAGTTAAGTCTTCATGAACTCACCAACTGCCACTCAAATCGAGCATGGCTTTATTGTTCGCCAAGGTCGCCCTGAGGACTGCGCGGCCATCGCCGAGCTGTTTCATCTGGTGGTAAACGCCAGCACAGAGCATTACAGCCAGGCGCAATGCCAGGCCTGGTCGCCGGCAAAGCGCAGCGAAGATGAGTGGCGAAATCGTTTGCAGGGGACGGCGCTCTGGGTTGCCGAAGATGGTCGCAATTTGCTTGGATTTATTAACTTAAAGCCTTTGAATGCGCCGGGTGAAGCCGAGATAGACTGCCTTTTTTCTCACCCCAATGCCCAGCGCCGGGGGATTGCCGCCGAGCTCTACCGGCAGCTATTGAGATACGCCGTCGATTCCGGGGTGCAGTGTTTGAGGGTTGAAGCTTCTTTCTATGCCAAAGCGTTTTTCGGCAAGCAGGGCTTTACAACCTTGAAGCGCAATCAGCATCAACGTCACGGGGAAGTGTTGACCAATTTCAGTATGCTGCTGCAGTTATAACCTAAGCTGCCCTGGAAAATCACCCAAATGAAGTTCCAGGGGCGGCCTTGGACAAACGCCAAAAACGCTGCTGGTTACGGCAAATCAAACACCAGGGCGACAGTACGCTTGTTGCCGGCCTTGATGACAAACTCCTCAAGTTCGTTGATGTGAATGCCATCGCCACTTTGCAGGGGTTCACCTGCCAGTTGCAGCTCTCCTTCCACCACTTGAGCATAGAAGTTGCGCCCCTTTGCCAGCTTGAAGCTCGTCTGCTCGGCAGCGGTTAGCTCCAGGCGGTAGACGCTGGCGTCCTGTTTGATGGACAGGGTGCCATCGCGGCCATCGGGAGTGACGACCGGGGTCAGGGCCGAACTCTGGGCAAAGGCTTTTTGCTGATAACCCGGGGTGCCTCCCTGGCTACTCGGTTGGATCCAGATCTGCAGGAAATGCAGAGGTTCAGTTGCCGAGGCATTGTATTCACTGTGATAGATCCCCGTGCCGGCAGACATAAGTTGGAACTCACCGGCCGGCAGGGTTTTCACATGACCAAAGCTGTCTTTATGGGCTATGGTGCCGGAAATCACATAGCTGATGATCTCCATATCCTTGTGGCCGTGGGTATCAAAACCGGCGCTTGGTGCGACTCTGTCATCATTGATGACCCTCAGGGCCGAGACCCCCATAAACCTTGGATCGTAATAGTTGCCGAATGAAAAACTGTGTTGGCTCTTGAGCCAGCCGAAGTCGGCCCGGCCGCGCTCATCGGCATGACGTACATAAATCATAATTCAGTTCTCCTGCTGGGAAGGTGCAGACAAGTCTTTTATGTGCTCTTCACAGACTTACAGGCCAGGATGCAAGGCCTGTAAGCAGTGAATGGCTTAAAGCAAGATGTGTGCTTTACAAGAATTAATGTGTCTTGCTGGCAATCATGCTGTCGATGGACAGTTTACCGGCGCCGGAAATCGCCAGGGATACAGTGGCGGCCAACAATGCCAGACCAAACTCGTAACCGTTGTTGGACATAAACAAACCGTTGTCCAGGTGCACTGTGACTATCGCCATCAGCATGGTGAAGGCCAACACCGCGGAAGTGGGGCGAATCAGCAAACCTATGATAAGCAGCAGACCGCCGAAAAACTCACTGGAACCGGCCATCAGCGCCATCAAATATCCGGGAGTCAGGCCGATAGAGGTCATCCATTGTCCTGTGCCTTCCAGGCCGTAACCGCCGAACCAGCCAAAGAGCTTCTGGGCGCCGTGAGCCATAAAAGTGATACCTATAGGCAGGCGCAGCGCCAGAGGCGCGAAACCGGCATCGGTGCGGAGCAGTTTTATCATCAGGTGTTTCATAATGGTGTCCTCAATGAATTTGAATAGGGTAGATAGGCTTTCCTGTCCAGTTACTGTGCAGTTTATTCTTGACCTTTACGGCTGAAAATCGGAACATTTTGACATTGAACTTCAAAAAAATTGAACGTAGGTTTTGTCATGCACTCTGTCATTAGCCTGGATGCGCTTAAAGTATTGGATGCTATAGATAAAAAAGGCAGTTTCTCGGCAGCGGCCGAGGCGCTTTTCAAGGTGCCATCTGCCTTGACCTATCAGGTTAAAAAGCTGGAGAGTGAACTGGGAAGCAGATTATTTGAACGTAAGGGCACTCGGGCTCAACTTACCGAAGTGGGACGTTTGGTGTTGACCCAGGGGCGGGAGATCCTGGCGGCCACCGCCCGGCTTGAGGATGCCGTGAGGCAATTGGAAACCGGTTGGGAGGCGCAACTGACCCTGGCGCTGGATACGGTTTTGCCGCAGGCACCGCTGCTTTCACTAATTAAAGAATTCACTGAGCTGGGTAAACAGCTCACCGTCAGCGTGACCCATGAGGCCCTTGGCGGCGGCTGGGATGCGCTTTATTCCAACCGCGCCGATATCGCCATAGGCGTCACGGGCGAATTGCCAAGAGGTCAGTATGAACTGCAAAAGCTTGGTGAGCTGGAGTTTGTGTTTGTTGTGGCGCCTGAGCATCCCTTGGCGCAATTTGACACTGAGATAGCCTCTGAAGCCTTGTTGCAATTTCCATCTATCATAGTGGCAGATACCTCGCGCTCCTTGAGTCAGCGCTCCAGTGGGGTGTTTGACAGTCGTCAGCTTATCCGGGTGTCGTCGATGGAAGCCAAGATCACCGCACAGAAGATGGGAATAGGGGTGGGTTTTCTGCCTGTGCATTTGATCCGGGATGCGTTGGCCAAAGGTGAGTTGGTGCAGCGTGAAGTGGCCTTGCCCAGGCCTTCGCTGCCCATCTATATGGCCTGGCGAAAAGGGGAGATGGGAAAGGCGCTTGGCTGGTTTGCCGAGCGCCTGCAAGGCAGTGACTTTGGTTTATGAAGCGGTTGGTTTATGAAGCTGTAGGTTTATGGAACCATAGGTTTATGGAACCATAGGTTTATGAAGGCGGTAGGTTTATGAAGGCGGTAGGTTTATAAAGCAGTTTATAAAATGGCTTACAACCAGGGTTTAGGAGCAGAGCTTATGGCCTTGAATGGTTGCTTTGCCCGCACAGGGGCGAGGGATAACCGCGCTCAATGTGGCAGGCTTATTCGCCGGCTGCTTCGGCTCTGTGGCTGGTATAGTGCACATGGGGCAATAGCAACTCATCCAGTTTGGGAGCCTTTTTCAGGAAGTTGATGAAGGCGCCCGGCAATGTCAGTGATGGCATGGACTCCTGCCAGCGGGCTTGCAGCAGAGGCTCATAGCCTTCTTTCCCGGCCGTGGTGTAGCAGGTGGACACCCCGACATAATGCTGCTCTGGTGCCAGCGCTTGCCACAGGCCATTTGCCCGCAACAGCTCCAGCCGGAATAGTCTTTCTCCCTGCTGTCTGCGGCCATCATAGAAATATCTCAGCCCATAGGTATAGGGAAAACTGCCGGCGCCGGTACCACGCACACCGTTGTTGGTGGCGGCGTTGATGGCCGACTCCAGTGCCTGGTAGAGGTGTTCCCCGGCGATTTCATATTTAACCAGCGGCAATTCAAACGGCAACAGGCGCCCGAGCACATCGGCTTTGGTCAGTTGTCCTTGGGGCACAGATTGACGCACGCCGCCGGCGTTATGCAGCGCAAAGTCCACTCTTTGGTCTTTGGCTTTGGACTCCAGAAACATACTGCGGCTGACCCAGGGGGCTATTTCACTGCCGTGGGGCAGGGTGCGGCTTGGCAGACGGGTATGCACCAGAGGTTTGGATACCAGGGCAAGCACCTGATTTTCCATGCAGCTTATCGCCGGGCGGAACTCGTTGGCTATCACTTGCTCCATGGCTTCATCGTTATCATCCCAGTGAATACCTGGGTGTTGCTCCAAGATCGCCTTGGCGGCTTGATAGTCGGCTTCGGTGGCCGCCTGGGGGCCGCTCAGCAGAAACTGACGGTCCAGCATAAAGATGTTACTGCCTTCGAGTTGGGTCACCCGGCCCGCGTCATCGAACTGAATGTCGGCGAGCCCCAGGGTTTCGGCATGTTTACCGGCATGGAGGATAGGCACGCCGTTGACGCTTTCACCATAGGGCAGGCATGGCAGGCCAAAACCGCGGAAATCACCCATCAGGGTATGGGTGTGGCCGCCGACGATCAGGCTGATCCCAGGGATAGTTTCGGCCAGTAATCTGTCTTGATCCAACCCTAAGTGACTGAGCACTATGATATGCACTATGCCTTTGGCTCTGAGGGCTTCAACAGTCTTCCTGGTAGTGGCAAAGGCATCGGTAAATTCGGTATCGGGATCCGGCCTGGCGATGGCTTTCATTTGATCCAGAGTAATACCAACTATCGCCAGCTGCTTGTCGTGGAAAGGTTTTATCAGGCAGCGGCCGATGCCTGAGGTAGTATCCAGATCATAGAGGTTGTCCAGCCCTCGAAGACGCCCGGGCTTATCTTCAGCTTCGCCGCTGAGATCCATATTGGCCGCTAGCACAGGGAAGCCGACCTCTTTGATAAAACCGGCCAGCAGAGCGTTGCCATCGTCAATATCATGGTTGCCTATGACCATGGCATCGGGTGCCAACATCTTTAGCAGTTTGGCGTTGGCCCGGCCTTTGAACTGGCTGTAATACAAGGTGCCCTGGAAACAATCGCCGCCGTGGAGCAGGATAAAAGGCTGGTTTTGTGCTTGGGCAGCGTCTCTTGCGGCCTTGACCTGAGCCGAGATCCGAGCGTAGCCACCACTGTGGCTGTGAAGATCAAACTCGCGTCCCTGAGAGTCAATCTTGAACTGAACCCGGCTGGGATCCAAGTGTGAGTGGGTATCGTTGAGATGGGCAAGTCTTAAAACATAATCTGTGTGCATATCATCCTCATTCTGCGAGCGGGGATTGTACACCTCCAGAGGCAGATGAAAAAGGGGGAGCCTGAGCTCCCCCAAAATGATGACTGTATTGATGGGTGGGTCGTTAGCCTGTCAAACTATCTCCCACTTGGATGACACCTGTATTAAAGCACTGAATTAATATTCTGCAATCAGAGCCCTTGGGAGTCAGTGACCGGCTCTCTGTCATCCGAGAGGCGGATCCCTTTATCTTTCATGCGACGTTTCCAAAGTCGCCTTGCCAGTTGCTGCATGTCGGTGGCCGGGTCGTTAATATCGACAATCTCCAGCCCCAGCAAGGATTCGATTATGTCTTCCAGTGTCACCAGCCCCTGACCGCTGCCGTACTCGTCAACCACCATGGCTATCTGAGCGTTGCGTTTGATCATCAGTTCAAACAGCGGCAGGATGCGGGCGGTTTCCGGCACTATCACCAAATTGCGCTTGAGGTTCCCTAGGGGCGCATCTGGGTTATCCCGTTCACTCAGCAGCACATCGGTACGATTGACATAGCCTATAATGTCGTCGTGATCCTTGTCGAAAATAGGCACCCGGGTGAAAGGCTTGTTGATATGCTGGCTGACAAATTCATGTTGAGTCAGGGCGGCCGGCAGAGTGAACATCACGGTTCTTGGAGTCATGATGGCAGTAACCGGCATCTCCTTGACGCTCAGCATCTGAGTCAGAATTTTGCTTTCCTGCTCATCCAGCTCACCGGATTCATGGCCTATCTTGGCCATGGCGCTCATTTCCTGACGGATATACTGGCCAGAGTCACCTTTGCCGAGCAAACGGGTAACCTTATTGGACATCCAGATAAGCGGCAGAGTGATGCGTTCCATCCACACCAGGGCAACAGACACACTGGGGGCCATGGCTCGCCAGTAGTTGGCACCTATGGTTTTGGGGATGATTTCGGAAAAGAATAGAATGAGGAAGGTCAGTACCCCGGAGAATACCCCCAACATCTCATCGCCAAACACTTTGGCGGCCTGGGCACCGGCCACGGCCGCACCTACGGTATGGGCTATGGTGTTGAGTGTCAAAATGGCGACCAGAGGAGATTCGACATTGTCTTTCTGTTTTTGAAGACGTTCGGCAGCGTCCGGGGTGGACTGGCGCTGCGACGCGATATAGCTGGGCGTCACCGAAAGCAGCACGGCTTCAAACACACTACAGAGAAAAGAGACGCCGATGGCGACCAATACAATAACGATAAGCGTTAGCATAAGGGGGGAATTATCACTCCGATGCAAAGGCCAACATTAGCCCAGCGCTATTCTATCATAGAGCTTGTGAGCTGAAGCTTAATTTTATGCTCGGTAGAGAGAAAGTAGGGTATAAGGGGAACCGCTGAATTACTGGCTATAGTTGCGGCCTATCTGTATAATTCGCCGCCCTGCTGCAGGTTTTGGTGTTGAGGAAAGTCAAATGAGTGAAAAAAAGATCAATCTTTTGGATCTTGATCGTAAGGCAATGCGTGAGCTTTTCGTCGAGTTGGGCGATAAGCCGTTTCGTGCCGAACAGCTGATGAAGTGGTTGTATCACTTCGGGATCAGTGACTTTGACCAGATGACCAATATCAACAAACACCTGCGGGCCAAGTTGAAAGAGCGCTGTGAAGTGGTAGCGCCGGAGATCTCCAGCTATCAGAAGTCGGCCGATGGCACCATCAAGTTTGCCATTAATGTCGGCGAAGGTCAGGAAGTGGAAACTGTCTATATTCCGGAAGATGATAGGGCGACTCTGTGTATCTCATCCCAGGTGGGATGTGCGCTGGAATGTACTTTCTGCTCCACGGCTCAGCAGGGCTTTAACCGTAACCTGACAGTGTCTGAAATTGTCGGCCAGATCTGGCGGGTATCCCACTTCCTCGGTTTTCAGAAGGAAACCGGTGAGCGCCCGGTCACCAATGTGGTGATGATGGGCATGGGTGAGCCCTTGCTGAACCTGGCCAATGTGATCCCGGCGATGGATATCATGCTGGATGACTTTGGTTTTGCCCTGTCCAAACGGCGGGTAACGGTTTCGACATCCGGCGTTGTACCTGCGCTGGATAAGTTGGGCGATGCCCTCGATGTGGCGCTGGCGGTCAGTATCCATGCCCCTAATGACGAGCTGCGTAACGAGTTGGTGCCTATCAACAAGAAGTATCCGCTTAACGAATTTTTGGCTGCTATTCGTCGTTATATCGCCAAGTCCAACGCTAACCGTGGCCGGGTCACACTGGAATATGTGATGCTGGATCATATCAACGACAGCACAGAGCAGGCCCATGAGTTGGCCAAACTGATGAAGGATACTCCTTGCAAGGTCAACCTTATTCCGTTTAATCCTTATCCGGGATCTCCTTACGGGCGTTCTTCTAACTCCCGTATCGACAGGTTTGCCAAAGTGCTGATGGAATACGGTCTGACTGTAATAGTGCGTAAGACCCGCGGCGATGATATCGATGCCGCCTGTGGCCAGTTGGCCGGTGATATACGTGACAGAACCAAGCGTCTGGCGAAAAAACGCATGCAAGCCAATCAAATTTCGGTCACAATGGATTAACTCTTTGTTTGTCCAGATTTATAGGTTTGCCAATGAAGCACGGATTGCCAGGTTTAACGCTCGCGTTACTGCTAGGGGCCATGTTGCCCGGATGTGTAACCGAGCGAACTTATGCCGGCACGGACATTCCGGTCTCGCAACGCCAGTTTGATAAAATTGCCGCCGCCAAGGAACGGACGCAGCTAGGCCTGACCTATCTGCAAAAAGGTAACTCCCAACAAGCCAAATATAATCTAGACAGAGCCATGGAATACGCCCCTCACCTTGAGGATGTGCATATTGCCATGGCTTATTATTATCAAACCGTGGGTGAAGTGGTGAAGGCTGAGCAAGCTTATGAAGCCGCCATAGATACCCGCAATGCCAGCGGCGACTCGATGAACAACTTTGGGGTATTTCTCTGCCAGCAGCAGAAATATGCCAAGGCAGAGAAGATGTTCCTGATGGCAATCGACAACCCCAGATATACCCGCACCGCCTCCAGCTATGAAAACCTGGGTATTTGCAGTCGGGATGCCGGGGAAAGAGAAAAAGCGCGACACTATTTTGAGATGGCGCTAAAGTATGAGCCCAGAAGACAGGTCTCATTACTGGAACTGACAGAATTGGAGCTTGACGCCCATAACTACGCCGCGGCCAGAATGCAATTGGAACGCCTCCACCGAGTAGTTCCTGAAACCGCGGAAAGCTTGGCGTTGGGCATTCGCATTGAGCAAGGGTTAAATGATGACGCGGCCGCCAAGCGATATGGAATATTGCTGCAGGCCAAATTTCCGGCGTCTCCCCAGGCTAAACAATACCGGGCAAGTATGCACTGATGACAGAGTTGAATAACCAAGTCAACAAGGATGAAGACGAGAACCCAAAGGTTCCCGGGCAAGAGGATACGCTCGGGTCATTACTGAAAAGCGCACGCGAACAAAAAGGTATCACTGTAGAAGATGCGGCTACCAGGCTGCACTTGCGCCCCTGCATAGTGACCGATATTGAAGCAGACTGTTTCAGCAATATCGATTCCTCCACCTATGTCCGCGGCTACGTGAAGAACTATGCCCGCATATTGGGCGTGGATAAAGAAGCTATCAACAATTGCCTGGCACGGCAGGTCCCCAAGGTGACTGAGCCGGCGATGCAGAGCTTTTCGCGCAAGACCAGCCGTCAGGCTACCGACAGCCGTTTGATGCTGGTGACTTACCTTATCGGTTTTCTGCTGCTGGCCCTGCTGGTGGTGTGGTGGCTGCAAAAACCTTCTGTGGTTTCCGATGTCGATTTCTCCCAACCTACGGCAGAAGAGGTGCAGCAGGCCAGAGAGTTTGAATCGCGTCAGGCACAAATAGCAGAAACCGAACTTCCGCCTGAAACTTCAACCGAAACACCTACCGCTGAAGTAGAGAAGAGTCTTGTTGAGGATAACAATACTGATGAAGTCAACTCTGGTGTTGTTAACTCAGATGTCGATATGACCGAGCAACCGGTGGCAACAGTGGCAACGCAGGCTTCTGTCGGTATCGAGCTTGATGGCGACTGCTGGATTAAACTTACAGATGCCAACGGCAAAACTTTGATAGATGGCTTGAGATCGCCAGGACAAACCATCAGGGTACAAGGCAAGGCGCCTTTTAAACTGGTCTTGGGCGCACCGCAGACAGTGAGTCTGACGTTTAACGGCCAGGCTGTGAGCCTTGCCGATTTCCCCAGCGGCCGGGTAGCCAGACTGACCCTGCCACAGGCATAATAGCACCAAGCAGGATAATTGAAGTGGCGCACTCATGGCGCCGAGTCAACAGAGCAGAATACGATGTACAGTGAAAATCCCATAAAACGCCGTCCTTCCACCCGCATCTATGTCGGCAATGTTCCCATAGGTGATGGCGCTCCGATTGCCGTGCAATCCATGACCAATACCCGCACCACAGATATAGAAGCCACAGTAGCGCAAATCCGGGCGCTGGAAACTGTGGGCGCTGATATCGTACGGGTGTCTGTGCCTACCATGGATGCCGCCGAGGCGTTCAGGCTTATCAAGCAGCAGGTCAAGGTGCCGCTGGTGGCCGATATCCATTTCGACTACCGCATAGCGCTTAAAGTGGCGGAATACGGTGCCGACTGTCTGCGTATTAACCCAGGCAACATAGGCAATGAAGAACGTATCCGTGCCGTGGTTGAGTCTGCCCGAGATAAGAATATCCCCATCCGCATCGGGGTAAACGGCGGCAGTCTCGAAAAAGACTTGATGGACAAATACAATGAGCCCACCCCGGAAGCCTTGCTGGAATCGGCAATGCGCCATGTGGATATTCTCGACAGGCTCAACTTCGACCAGTTCAAGGTCTCGGTGAAGGCATCGGACGTGTTCCTGGCCGTGGAGTCCTACCGTTTACTGGCGAAACAGATTAAACAGCCATTGCACCTTGGGATCACCGAAGCCGGTGGTGCCCGTGCCGGTGCCGTAAAATCGGCTGTGGGCCTGGGTATGCTGCTTGCAGAAGGCATAGGCGACACTTTGAGAGTGTCTTTGGCAGCCGATCCAGTAGAGGAGATCAAAGTTGGTTTCGATATCCTCAAGTCGCTGCGCATTCGCTCCCGCGGAATTAACTTTATCGCCTGTCCATCCTGTTCAAGACAAGAGTTTGACGTGATAGGCACGGTCAATGCCCTGGAGCAACGCCTGGAAGATGTGACCACAGCCATGGATGTCTCCATCATAGGTTGTGTGGTCAATGGCCCGGGGGAAGCCCTGGTGTCTCATATTGGCCTTACCGGCGGTAACCGCAAGAGCGGTTATTATGACGAAGGCGAGCGTCAGAAAGAGCGCTTCGACAACGACAATCTGGTCGATGCCCTTGAAGCCAAAATTCGCGCTAAGGCGCAAATGATGGAAAACCGTATTTCAGTCAAAGAAGCCGAATAATCCCCAATGACGTGAATGTGAACTGGCCAGCGCTGGCCAGTTTTACGTTTGCCGGTGAAGCGCCTATAATGGCTGGCATTTTTGAATTTTTAGCCCCAGAGCAAAACGAGTCGAGATAGTGGCAAAACAGATCCAAGCGATTCGCGGAATGAATGACATTCTGCCAACCCAAAGCCCCGTATGGCAAAAAGTTGAGGCGGTACTGCGCGCCTCGGTTGCCTCTTTCGGTTACAGTGAAATCCGCACACCTATCGTTGAGAACACAGACCTGTTCAAGCGTTCGATAGGGGAGGTGACAGATATTGTCGAGAAGGAGATGTACACCTTCGCCGATCGCAACGGTGACAGTCTCACCCTGCGTCCGGAAGGCACCGCCTCGACAGTTCGTGCCGGTAACGAACATGGCCTCTTGTACAACCAGGAACAGCGTCTGTGGTATATGGGCCCCATGTTCCGCCACGAGCGGCCACAGAAAGGGCGCTATCGTCAGTTCCATCAGTTCGGGGTTGAAGTTTATGGCATCAAGAGCGCCGATATTGACGCCGAAGTGCTGATGTTGTCTGCCTCTTTGTGGCAGAAGCTTGGATTGACCGACCATGTTTCGCTCGAGCTGAACACTTTGGGTGACAGCGACGAGCGCGCCGCCTATCGTGAAGCGCTGGTGGCCTTCCTCGAGCAACATAAAGACAAGCTGGACGAAGACAGTCAGCGGCGCATGTACAGCAACCCACTGCGGGTACTGGACTCAAAAGATCAGCAGGTTCAGGCCTTGCTGGCCGATGCCCCGGCGCTGATGGATTACCTGGGTGAAGACTCCAAGGCACATTTTGCCCGCTTGTGTGAACTCCTGGAGGCCGTTGGTATCCAATACAGGGTTAACCCACGCTTGGTACGCGGATTGGATTACTACAACCGCACCGTATTTGAGTGGGTCACCGATAGTTTAGGCGCTCAGGGCACTGTGCTGGCCGGTGGTCGTTACGACGGTCTGGTGAGCCAGCTTGGCGGTAAAGAAACGCCGGCAGTGGGCTTTGCCATGGGGCTGGAACGGATTGTTCTGCTGCTGGAAACCCTGGAGCTGAACGCCGATGTTGCTGCCGAAGTGGATGTCTACGTGACCGCCATGGGCGATGACTGCGTAATTGAGGCGATGAAAATTGCCCAGGAACTGCGTGAGAAGCTGCCCAAGCTTAAGGTGATGAGTCACTGCGGGGGTGGCAACTTCAAGAAACAGATGAAAAGAGCCGATAAGAGCGGCGCGGGTTTTGCGCTGATTATCGGTGAGACCGAACTGGCCAATAACAAGGTGGCGGTGAAACCGCTGCGGGGTGATGGCGCTCAGCAGGATGTTGAACGCCAGGCCCTGGCCGACTATTTGGCAGAACTGATTAAATAATTTAGAGGGGAAGTGCGGGTGGAAATCTACAGCACAGAAGAACAACAAGTTGAGGCGATCAAGCAGTTCTGGAGAGACTATGGTGTTTCGATAGTCGCTGGTGCCGTAATAGGTCTGGGTGGCCTTTATGGCTGGAACTATTATTCCGATGTCAAAGTCGAACGTGCCGAAGCTGCCTCTCAGGCTTTTAACCAGGCCTTGATGCAAGGCGGTGATGAAGCCACAGTGATGGCTGCCGCTGCCGAATTTGACAAGCAGCACGCCCAGGCCGGTTACTCGGCGCTGATGCAACTGATTGTTGCCAAGAGCGCGGTAGAGGCCGGTGACCTGGCAAAAGCTGAAGCTGCCCTCAAAACCGTGATTGCCGCCAAGCCGGGTGATGCCCTGACAGCGGTTGCCACACTGCGTCTGGCACGAATTCAGGCTGAACAGGGCCAGGTTGCTACCGCTTTGACCACGCTTGAGCAGGTTAAAGATAGTGCCTTTGCTACCCAAAGAGATGAATTCAAAGGCGATCTGCTGTTGCGTCAAGGGGAAACCGACAAGGCGAGACTCGCTTACCAGGAAGCCGTTAAAAATGGCGGCGTGACAACCAGTCCGGCGCTGCAGATGAAACTCGATAACCTGAATCAGGCATAAGGAAGGCCAATGAAGTCGTGGTGTAAAACTCTTTTGGCCTGTGGCATGGCCATAGGCGCACTGACGGGTTGTGCTTCCAGTGATGTGGAAGAAGAACCTGTAAGCCCGCTGCTGGAGCTCAACGCCAGCGTATTCCCAGAGGTCAGTTGGAGTGCTTCGGTCGGCAGTGGTGTTGGCGATTATTACTCCCGCCTGCGTCCGGCAGTGCGCTACGGCAAAATTTTTGTTGCCGACCGCTATGGTGAAGTAACCGCCTTTGACGAGAGCAGCGGCGAGAAGGTCTGGAGCACCGACTTCAGTGAAGCATTCCGTGATGGTGCCCTGAAAAAGAACAAGGGCGCTCGTCTGGCATCCGGCGTGACCGCGGCCCGTAACAAGGTGTTTGTCGGTGGAGAAAGTGGCCTTTTGGCGGCGCTTGACGCTGAAACCGGTGAAGTGCTTTGGCACGCCGTAGCAGAAGGCGAACTATTGTCCTTGCCCGCAGTTGCCGAAGACATGGTGGTGGTTAACAGCAGCTCAGGCTCGCTGGATGCCTTTAATGTCGACACAGGTGAAAAGCTTTGGAGCTATGAAGCTTCCTTGCCAAACTTGACTCTGCGCGGTAGCAGTTCTCCTGCGTATGCTCAGGGTGGTTTCTTTGTTGGTACGGCCGATGGCAAGGTCGCAGTTATTATCAAAAACAATGGCCAGCCAGCTTGGGAGCAACCGATTTACACCCCTAAAGGCGGTAACGAATTCAGCCGTATGGCCGATGTCGATATGACGCCGCTGTTGTTGGGTGACAACCTGTACGCCGTGAGCTACAACGGTAACCTGGTGAGCATGGAAATGCGCAGTGGCCGTATTGTCTGGTCGCGCAAGTACTCCAGTTTCCACGAGCTGGACAGTGCGGGCTTGAGTCTGTATTTGGTGGACGATCACAGCCGTGTATACTCAGTGGACAGACGTAACGGTCTGGAGCTTTGGAGTAACTCGGATCTGACAAATAGGGATCTGACTGCTCCGGCCGTGTTCCAGGACTATGTAGTGGTAGGTGACTTTGAAGGTTATCTGCACTTTATCGATCGCAGCAACGGCCAAATTGTCGGTCGGGTGCAGGTCGATAGCTCGGGCCTTTTCAGTCAACCTCTGGTGGTTGACGACAAAATTTATCTGCAGACCCGGGATGGCAAAATTGCCACAGTAACTCTGCCCTGATCCCAGGCTTTGATACTGCCAAGCCCCTGGGAGTGCGTTCCGGGGGCTTTTTATTGAGAAGTTTTAAAGAGGCAAAAAGATGATTCCTGTAGTGGCCCTGGTAGGGCGACCCAATGTCGGTAAGTCGACCCTGTTCAATCGTCTGACCCGCACCCGTGATGCACTGGTGGCGGATTACCCAGGCTTGACGCGGGATCGTAAATACGGTCGTGCCTATCTGTCAGGTTACGAATTCATCCTGGTGGATACCGGCGGTATTGACGGCACCGAAGAAGGCATAGAAACCAAGATGGCCGAGCAATCGCTGGCGGCTATCGAAGAAGCGGATGTAGTGCTGTTTCTGACGGATGCCCGCGCCGGTTTGACCGCGGCCGATCAGGCCATAGCCCAACATCTTCGCAGTCGGCAAAAGACCACCTTTGTGGTGGCCAACAAGATTGACGGTATCGATGCCGATTCCGCCTGCGCCGAATTCTGGGCCCTGGGCCTGGGTGAGGTGTATCAGATGGCGGCGGCTCATGGCCGTGGTGTTACCAATATGATTGAGTATGCGCTGGCTCCTTTTGCCGAGGCGATGGGGATTAACCCGGATGCGCCCGAGGAAGAGAAGGTCGACGAGCGTCAATACACAGAAGAGGAAGCCGAAGCTGAACAGGCCAGACTGCAGGACTTGCCTATCAAGCTGGCGATTATCGGCAAGCCAAACGTGGGCAAGTCGACCCTGACCAACCGCATCCTCGGTGAAGAGCGGGTAGTGGTTTATGATGAGCCGGGCACCACCCGTGACTCCATTTATATTCCAATGCAGCGTGAAGGCCGTGAGTACGTCATTATAGACACAGCCGGGGTGCGTCGCCGCGCCAAGGTGCATGAAGTCGTTGAAAAGTTCTCGGTGATTAAAACCCTGAAAGCGGTTGAAGACGCCAACGTGGTGCTCTTGGTTATCGATGCCCGTGAAGGTATCGCCGAGCAGGATCTTGGTTTGCTGGGTTTTGCCCTCAACGCCGGTCGGGCGCTGGTGATTGCGGTCAACAAGTGGGACGGCATAGACAATGACGTCAAGGAAAGGGTCAAGAGTGAGCTGGACCGTCGTCTGGGCTTTATCGACTTTGCCCGCATTCACTTTATCTCGGCGCTGCATGGCACAGGTGTGGGTCATCTGTATGAGTCCATCGAAGAAGCTTATGACAGCGCGACCAGACGGGTGTCCACTTCGCTGCTGACCAAGATAATGCAGATGGCGCAGGACGATCATCAGCCGCCTCTGGTCAATGGTCGCCGGGTTAAGCTCAAGTATGCCCACGCCGGTGGTTACAACCCACCTATCGTGGTGGTACACGGCAACCAGGTATCCAAGCTGCCGGACTCCTATAAGCGTTATATGATGAACTACTACCGCCGCTCGCTGAAAGTTGTGGGTACGCCCATCCAGCTGCGCTTCCAGGAAGGGGCCAACCCCTTTGAAGGCAAGGGGGAGAAACTGACCCTGAGCCAGGAAAGACGCCGCAAGCGGATGATGGCGCACATCAAAAACAAGAAATCCTGATAGGATTTTCGCAAAACAAAGCCGGGTTTAACCCGGCTTTGTTGTTTCTGATGACCAATATTACACATGAATTCAGTGAGCTGGGTTTAATGAAGGGCCTGTGAACTGGAATAACATCTGCGAACGATTCACAGGTATTTTCCATTCGGTTCCCTTCTCCGGCGAGGAGCATTTATCTGATTGATGCTATTCCTCTATGATGGCTTCAATTCTTGAGAGCAGCGCGCCCTGTTTCAACTGGGTACGCATCTGCTCGCCGACCACGGCGTCCTCACTGTTTTCGAGGACTTTCCCGGCTTCGTTCTTGCTGATGCTGTAACCTCTGGACAGAGTCGATAGTGGGCTGACACTTTCCAGCGAATGGGCGCTGGCCCCCAGGCGTGCCTTGGCCTCTTTCAGTTTATCGGCGATGGCATCCTGCAACTGTTGACCGAGATAATTCAATCTGTTGCCTTCCAGGCTCAGCTTGTGGGCCGGACTCTGGGCTTCGAGGCGGCTCTTGAGCTGTAGCTGTCTGTGTTCCAGCCGGTGCAGGCGATTGTTGATGGCGGCCGTCATTCTCAGTTGCTGCTCATCAAACTGCTGTACCAGCTGTTCCAGCCGCCGCTTGGGATCCTGGCGTTGCAATTTGTGATCCAGCAGTGACAGCTGTTGGCGTTTGGCTAAGTGCCAGTGTTGCCAGCCCTGGCGCAGCCTGGCCATGGCAGTGGCCAGCTTTTGCCGCTTGTTGTCGACATCCTGGGATACCAGCTCGGCGGCGGCCGATGGGGTAGGGGCACGCAGATCGGCGACATAGTCACTGATACAGGTATCCACTTCATGGCCCACCGCTGAAATTACCGGCAGGGCGCTGTTGTAGATGGCGTGGGCCAGATTTTCATCGTTGAAACACCACATATCTTCCAGGCTGCCGCCGCCGCGGGTCAGCAGTAACAGATCCACCTCCAGCCTCTGGTTGGCCAAGGTGAGTGCCTCAATAAGCTGGTTGGCGGCAGTGTCGCCCTGAACCTGTGAGGGGTAGATCACCACTTCGATGGAAGGATCGCGGCGTTTCAGTACATGCAGTACATCGCGTATGGCGGCGCCAGTGGGGGAGGTGATCACCCCGATGCGCTGGATGTTGGCCGGTAGTGGTCGTTTGGTCTCGGCGGCAAACAGGCCTTCGGCCGCGAGCTTCTGCTTCAGCGCTTCATACTGCTGCGCCAGCAAGCCATCACCGGCAGGCAGCATGGTTTCGATAAGCAGTTGGTAATCGCCCCTAGGCTCATAGACACTCAGGGCTGCCCGCACCAGCACTTGCTGGCCGTTGACCGGGCGGAAGGTCACATTCTGATTGCGGCCACGGAACATGGCGCAGCGAATTTGTGAGTGGTTGTCCTTGAGTGTCAGATACCAATGGCCCGAGCTTGGGCTGGCAAAGTTGGAAATTTCGCCATTGAGCCAAATCCTGCCGAGGTTTCCCTCCAACAAGGCACGAACTTCGGCATTGAGGCGGGAGACGGTATATACCTGTTTTTTGAGCTCTGGCATGGAATTTGCGTTCAAATTGGAATTTTTCTCTATTTTCCCATTTACCACCCCGGGGTTGCAAGGTATAATGCCGCCGCAATATTTCACCTTCAATCTAACCCCCGGGGAGATGTTGCAATGCTACGATTAATTAAAGAAGCGCTTACCTTTGACGATGTGCTGCTGGTTCCGGCCCACTCGACCGTTCTCCCTAATACCGCCAATCTCAAGACCCGTCTGACCGACAAAATCGAACTGAATATCCCCCTGGTGTCCGCTGCAATGGACACAGTGACCGAAGCCCGTTTGGCAATCGCCATGGCGCAAGAAGGTGGCTTGGGCTTTATTCATAAGAATATGAGTATTGAACAGCAGGCCGAAGAAGTTCGTAAAGTGAAGATCTATGAAGCAGGTGTGGTTCAACAGCCTGTAACAGTAACACCTTCCACGACACTGGCCGAGCTTAAGGTATTAACCGAAAAGAACGGATTTGCCGGCTATCCGGTAATCAATGACGCCAACGAACTGGTGGGTATCATCACTGGCCGTGACGTGCGCTTCGTGACCGATACCAACCGCCTGGTTTCTGAAATCATGACCCCGAAAGAGCGTCTGGTGACTGTACCTGAAGGCACCAAGCTGGATGAAGTACAAAAGCTGATGCACTCCAACCGCATTGAAAAAGTGCTGGTTGTGAATGATGAATTCCAGCTTAAGGGCCTGATCACTGTTAAAGACTTCGAGAAAGCCGAGCGTAAGCCCAATGCCTGTAAAGATGAGCTGGGCCGTCTGCGTGTTGGCGCCGCTGTTGGTGCTGGTCCAGGTAACGAAGAGCGTGTTGATGCGCTGGTCAAAGCCGGTGTCGATGTACTCTTGATTGATTCATCCCACGGCCATTCTGAAGGGGTACTGCAGCGTATTCGCGATACCCGTGCCAAGTATCCGGATCTGCAAATCGTTGGCGGCAACGTGGCGACCGCCGAAGGCGCCCTGGCGCTGGTAGAAGCCGGTGTGAATGCGGTTAAAGTCGGTATTGGCCCTGGCTCTATCTGTACTACCCGTATCGTTACCGGCGTGGGGGTACCGCAAATCACTGCAGTTTCCGATGCCGCTGCTGCCGTTAAGCATCTGGGTATCCCAGTGATTGCCGATGGCGGTATCCGTTTTTCAGGCGATCTGGCCAAGGCGCTGGCCGCCGGTGCATCTTGCATCATGGCAGGTTCCATGTTTGCCGGTACCGATGAATCTCCAGGTGAAACTGAACTCTACAAGGGCCGCGCTTATAAATCTTACCGAGGTATGGGCTCACTGGGCGCCATGTCTCAGGGCTCTTCCGATCGCTACTTCCAGAGCGACAACGCCGCCGACAAACTGGTACCTGAAGGTATTGAAGGCCGTGTTCCCTATAAAGGCAAAATCAAAGAGATTATCCATCAGTACATGGGCGGTTTGCGTTCCTGTATGGGGCTGACAGGCTGCGCCACCATTCAGGAATTGGGCGATAAGGCCCAGTTCGTCAAGGTGACTTCTGCCGGTATGGGCGAATCCCACGTTCACGATGTGACTATCTCCAAAGAAGCGCCGAACTACCGTTCAGGCGTTTAACAAATTCGGGGCGGCATGAGTGTCGCCCTTGGTTTATAAGCAGATAAAAACTGTGCCTGTTACGGCAGGCACTGCAATCAAACTAAAGAGATAAAGGTTATCAATGAGCAATATTCATGAGCACAAGATACTGATCCTTGATTTCGGATCCCAGTATACCCAGCTGATTGCCCGTCGTATCCGCGAAATTGGCGTCTACTGTGAACTCTGGGCCTGGGATGTCAGTGAAGAGCAGATCCGCGAGTTTGCCCCTCAGGGCATTATTCTGGCCGGTGGTCCCGAGAGTGTCACCGCCGACAATTCTCCCCGAGCCCCAGAGTATGTGTTCAATGCAGGCGTGCCTGTACTGGGTATCTGTTACGGTATGCAGACCATGAGCGAGCAGCTGGGTGGCAAAGTTATCCAGGGCATAGGCGAGGGCGAGTTCGGTTACGCGCAAATCGAACTGCTGGCCGAATCTGCACTGTTTAAAAACATCGAAGATGCCGTTAACGAAGCCGGTCGTCCATTGCTGGATGTATGGATGAGCCACGGTGACAAAGTCTCGGCTATCCCTGAAGGCTTTGTCGCGGTTGCCAAGACCGAAACCTGCCCATTCGCCGCCATGGCCAATGAAGCCAAAGGTTTCTACGGCGTGCAGTTCCACCCTGAAGTGACCCACACCCGTCAGGGCAAGCGCATGCTGGAGCATTTCGCGCTGGAAATCTGTGGCTGTGAAGCCAAGTGGAAACCCGCTTCCATCATCGAAGACGCCGTTGAGCGCCTTAAAAAGCAGATAGGTGACGATGAAGTGATACTGGCGCTTTCCGGTGGGGTTGACTCCTCTGTTACCGCCATGCTGCTGCACCGCGCCATCGGCGACAGACTCACCTGTGTGTTTGTCGACAACGGCCTGCTGCGTCTGAACGAAGGCGAGCAAGTGATGGAGATGTTCGGCGACCACTTCGGTCTTAACATCATCAAGGTTGAAGCCGAAGACAGATTCCTCAATGCCCTCAAAGGCGAAAACGACCCAGAAGCCAAGCGCAAGATCATCGGCCGGGTGTTTGTGGAAATCTTCGACGAAGAAGCCGGTAAGTGCGTTAACGCCAAGTGGCTGGCCCAGGGCACCATCTACCCCGATGTCATCGAGTCTGCCGGCAGCGCCACAGGCAAGGCCCATGTGATCAAGTCGCACCATAACGTCGGCGGCCTGCCGGAAGATATGGAGCTGGGTCTGGTTGAACCGCTGCGTGAACTGTTCAAAGACGAAGTACGCAAGATTGGCCTGGAGCTGGGTCTGCCTTACGACATGCTCTATCGCCACCCATTCCCTGGCCCAGGCCTGGGCGTACGGGTACTCGGCGAAGTCAAGAAAGAGTACTGCGATCTGCTGCGCCGCGCCGATGCCATCTTCATCGAAGAGCTGCGCAAAGCCGAACTGTACGACCGTGTCAGCCAGGCCTTCACTGTGTTCCTGCCGGTTCGCAGCGTAGGTGTAATGGGCGATGGCCGCAAGTACGACTGGGTTGTGTCTCTGCGCGCCGTGGAAACCATCGACTTTATGACTGCCCATTGGGCTCACCTGCCGTACGACTTCCTTGGCCGGGTGTCCAACCGCATCATCAATGAAATCGACGGCATCTCCCGCGTGGTGTACGACATCTCAGGCAAGCCACCGGCAACGATTGAGTGGGAATAATGCTCCTTTAAGAAAGGTCAGGCATTAACAAGCACTAAATCATACTTAAGTCCGCGTAATTGCGGACTTTTTTTGTTTCTGACTTAGTCATTTTTGGCAATGTCTGGCAACGCCAAGCACGGTTTGACCGTGGTATTTTGATGGGTATGATTCATCGGTAATGCCATGGATTACGCCCGATACCATGCTGAGTGTTTTTGATGGGACATGGTATTAAATTTTCATATCTATCTGTTTTACAAAATACAGGACAGCCATATCTTTTTGATGTTTCACACTGATGCTAAACCCGCGAGGTGATCGCCAGCGTGTCAAAGGATTACCGCAGCCCAAAAACGTGGCTGGGCAGTGAAGATGAAAACGTGCTCAAGCTGCTATCTGAACTCATGGAAACGGTAGCCGAGCTGGCAACCATCTGTGCCAGTCATACCCACAGCACCAGCCCGGCACCGAATGAGGCTAGAGACTTCTCCGGCAAGGCGAGTGCAGCAGAAGCCCAAAAGGCCAGGCTAGACCCAATCACCAAGTAAACCATAGATCCGTCTTTACTCGATACCGGCTCAGCTCCCACAAGGAACCTGAGCCGTTTTTCATATCAGCACACAGCAAAGCCCCACCCAACAATCAAAACTGACGATGCTGCAGCACAGACGCGGCTGGCTATTCTGGCCACGTAAATCACCACCTACGCAATTCTACGTCACGAAATTCGCACTCTTCCTCACCCTCCTGCGCAGTTTGCACCTCAATTTATTTTCAGTTTTGAATTTGTTCAGTTTATGGCGCCACCAAGCGCAGACACTGGGCCTGAGAAAGGATCGAAGATCTGAAAAGATCGCGGTTAATTTCACTGTTTTACAGTTCCACTAGGTTGGATTGACCATGGATGCAGGAGTGAAAGCCGCAGCAGCACGGGGTTTTGCGTGGATTACGTGAGGGTATGAGAGAAAGCCAGAAAACGGCGGCCATACTAAAGCAGTTGATCAATAAGACATTGAGAGGATCCAGAACTGAAAAGAAGGGAAGTGGCAGCACTCCGCAATTTCTCTGCTGCCACTTTGCTGCCATTTTCAATAAATCGGCAAAGAAAAAGGGTTAGCATTTCTGCTAACCCTTTGTTTTATTTGGGGCGGCGTCATCTGAATTTGCTTTTTATCTCTTTGTTTTTTAAATGATTTATAGTGATTTGACTTTATCTTTGGTACACCATTTGGAATACCAAGTCTTAATGTGCACTATTCTTTCAAATTTCTATTGATTTTTAATTAGTTATGAAGAAATCTCCTTTTGGAATTGAGTTCAGCATCCTAAACGTTGATTTGGTTACTTTGGGGCTACTTGCTGAAAGCAGAGTAGTATAACTTTGTTGCCTCAATCAACTTCTTATCATCGATTATTTGCCCCTGTTCATTGGCCGTAAAGATAATCTCGTAAAGCTTGGCTATTCCGTTTCTGAGTTCGTCTACATGGGCTAGTGACGGAGTAATCTGTTGTTCAGGTTTTGCGGCGGGTTGTGTAGAACTTTTCATTAACTTACATAAATTAGCTTTTTCTGCCTCAACTTTTCGTACTCTTTTTTCCTCGGCAAATTTCTCTTGTGTAGCTCTCTGTTCCGCTAAAAACCTTGGATAGTTTCCCGTAATCAGGTACGTGACAATGTCTGTCTTTTTGTGACCTTTGCACATTTGAGTTAGTTGATTGGACACGTCTCGATTCAAGCTTATGGATAGTGTAACCAAAGCCTTATTCTTTCTATGTTTCTTAGCTCTCCAAGCAGCTCCCATCCTTTTAGCAAATAATTTAATGGCCGCAGGAGTAGTGTTTGTCATTAAAAAAAAGGTAGCTAACTCAAATTTTATACGCTCAATACTTGGCAAATTTGGAGTTAAGCCTATCCCTTGTCGCGATACATAGTCTTGTACCAACTTCCTTTCAGTGATTGTCTCTGACTTCAAAAAGTCGAAAAGTTTGATGATATCTGGAAGCTCGATAGGAGTGTTGACTTGCATGGAATAGTTGTCACCTTAATCATGTTACATGTAACGTAACATGTATGTTATTGATGAGCAAATGGCTATTAAAGTGTGGTTTTGTGTGCTAATAATGAGAGATTCGGTGGCTTTGTTATTTCTATTGGTATGCAACTTCTGCTTTCAATGACAGGGGCAACTCCTGAGACCAGGTTAGTACTTCTGACCTGGGCCGTTAGGTTTGGAAGAGATTTCCAATCAGGTTCGAGGGATGCTTTAGCTAAGGCTTTAGGTGTATCAAAAAGAAAGCTCGGAATTGCGCTACAATACTTAGAGCAAGAAGGTTACCTCTGGAAGATAAGAAGTCCCCTCGAACGACAAGAGGACGATAAATCCAAATTGCGCTTCGACTATGCATTATCGACTGAATGCATAAGAATGTGGCGAGAATGCCTTGAGGCTTGTTCTTGGCAAGACGAACTGGAATCCGTTCTAAGAGTGGAATCACTGGCAGAAACATCATCAGCAGTGACATCCGCGACGCTTCATGTAAATGAAGGCTTGGTCTGGGTTATTTTGCTGATGCACGCCAATAAAGCTAGGTATGTGATCGGGTGCGATGATTCATTGTTGTGCAAGATAGCTGGTATTACTCAGTTAACACTTCGGAGAGCTCTCAAAGCGTTGGTTAATAAAGGGTTAGTTAGCGTTGCTGCAGACGGAGTTAAGCGAAGCGAACTATTTCCATACTTACCTCCAATCTACAAAATATATGGTCAGCAACCAGATACTAAAATTTTAAAGTTGGGATTACCGTTAGTTTCCACTGATTTTTTTCCACTGCGATGTGTGAGTAAACTAGCAGAACACTACAAAAAAACGCAGAAGCTAGCTAATGGACGGTATCCAAGACAAGATTCGATGCTGTCGGATGAGCAGTACTTCCAATTATCTGAGTTTTTTCGTTCGAAAGAGCTTGTTTCTTGGGTGAACCATTTATACCTATCAACGATAACCTCTTTGGTACCTACTGTGGAATATTATGATAAGGAAAATAGAGAAGAGTGTGAGGCTAAATTACGGAGCGCAATTATGACCATTTTTTTGCATGAGTTACGCGATATTCAATTTTCCACTCCACAAGCTGAACTCGCGGATAGTGGGAATGATGAATTCTCAAAAACTAGCATAATCAACCGACTAAATAAATACATTATTGATGCTTTAATCAAAGAGTCTCTGTATGGGGTTCTAGAGCTCTCTCGCTATTGGCGTCTTTTGGTTGAATGCATGGGGAGAGAAGGTCGAATTATCGACTACAACCAACGCGAGCGAATGGTTGTTATTGGCCATCAGCAATTAAAAGTAGAGGCGAGTGGTGAGAGAGAGGAAAAGGAAACTACCGTATTGGTTAATCATTTCGTGCCATTTGTGCTGACGGTAATAACTCCTGAACGTGATTCGTATGATCACTGTTTGGTTTTGAAAGATCACTTGTTAATATCAAACACCAAAATTGAGCACGCAAAAATCGACCATGTTCAGTATTTGATTTGTGGAACAGATCCTCATAAGTTGGCTGGGATTCTGCGTAATTTAACTAGCGACCAAGTTAGATCTTAAAAGTACCTGTGTCTATAGGTTGTTTTTACAAATTTGGCGAGGATTGCTTAGTTAGTGAATATATAAAATTGTCTGTTTGTTAGTATTCGATTGGATCTATAAATTAATTGGTGTGTGCAGTATCACCGTTATCCAAGGAATAAGGTAACAATACGAACATTAGGAGATATGTCATTATTGAGTAGGTACTGTACAATGCTGCTCATAGTCATGCATATAAGTAAAAAAATACAGAAGCCATATACGTTATGAACAATAACCACTATGGACGAATATAAATGAAACAACGTCATTCGGCTAATCCCAATCTTGTCATTATCGACAATGGTCAATATCAAGGTTTGAGCGTCAATCCTAAGCCTCTCAGCAAGCAATACTTGGATTCAATCATACAGGTAATGCAAGCAGCACTGACTGAACATCCTCGTACTTTGATGGTGAGGTTTGATTTGCATTTACCTCTCATTAATTTTGTTGATTCTCCCACGTTTTACAACTCAACGGTTATTAGTAAATTTTTCAAATCACTCGATGCAAAAATCCAACATGACAGATCTGTAAAAGGACGAGAAGGAAAGCGTGCGCATCCTTGCAAGCTACGATATTTATGGGCGAAGGAATGTGCTGGAGCTGCCACGGATCATTATCATGCTGCAATATTCCTTAATAAAGATGCTTATAGTCATTTGGGACATTACAGCAGTCAT
Source organism: Shewanella sp. MSW (assembly GCF_007636515.1). NCBI lineage: Bacteria > Pseudomonadati > Pseudomonadota > Gammaproteobacteria > Alteromonadales > Shewanellaceae > Shewanella > Shewanella sp. MSW. The sequence continues at coordinate 92,775 of NZ_LVDR01000015.1, read as the reverse complement.
GGAAAAAATTTGAATACAAAGATTGTCGAAGCTTGGGCTAGCGCCATAGGAATTGATGAGTTCAGTGCGGAAGGTCTTGTTCATTTCCCCTATACTCCCATGTATTACATCGATTGTAATGCTCTAAACTTCGAAATTGTCTTTGGAGCGGCTTTTAATCGTGTCAGCTATATTGCCAAATTGGAGACTAAACAATACGGAGATAGAGCTCGCTCTTTTGGGTGTAGTCAACGTTAAGGGGTAAACCGGGCAAAACCTATTTGCTGAGAATTTCCCGCACAATACTTAAGTGATTGAGATCCTTATATCAGGGGCATCAGCCCCTGATCCAGTAGACAAACATTATCAGTACTTAAACCATAGCCAGATATCCTTGCCAATATCCACTATTGCCACAATACCGTCTCCGGTAACTTCAAGGGGTTTGACTATGGTGCAATCTACAGCCGTTTCCAATGAACCTTTGACGAGTGATGTTGCCGCTTCACTATAGTTTCCTGCTCTTAAATGCCCGGAGGACGTACTCAGTGTTTCACAGGTGCCATTGATAAAAGTCTCAAGTGGTTTGGCTACCAAATCGCCTGGAGTCCCAATGGCCCTGTTCACTGCATCCGGTAACCCAATGTATTCACCGACGGCTTTGGCTGCTGTTGATGCAAGGGCGATATTGGCCAGGCTCCCTTGTGCTGCACGTTGAGCGGCACTGCCAAGCAATCCGGCTCGTGCTGTCACTTGTGCGGTGAAATGGAGGTTGTTACTGACCTGGTTGGACGTTTCTGTTTCATCGATACACCAGTTGACGAAGTGTTCACAGTTATTGCTGAGCAGGTCATAGGGCCTGCAACCCAATTGGCTTTCCGCTCGCTTCACAGCACCGTCTCTATCATATGCAATCGCTTTGCGACGAACCTTGGCCCCACCCGAGAATTCACTCAGACTGAGTTGCTCAACAAAACCATCTTTACGTTGATGGATAACTTGGTCATTCCCAACACACAGACCATGGTGTTCAGTCAATCCAAGCGGATCGATATTGGTAACCAGATGATCACCGGCTTTGAATTTCTTCATGTTGTACTCCAAATAAAAAGAGAGCAGCGCCCTTTTAGGCAACTGCTCTCAAGTGGGGAAAGGTTTGGGGTTAGATTTCCAGTTCAATAAAGTCGCGGTCTATCTGTTGTTGGGTAATGCCGATGTAACGCAGCGTGACCGCTTCCGATTGGTGCCTGAGCATACGCATCACTCGGCCAATATCCTTGCAGGATTGGTACAAGTGATAACCGCGAGTTTTACGCATTGAGTGGGTCCCTAACGCAAGCCTGATGTCTTCACCAACGAAGGCAAAGGCTTTGGTCACGGCTCGACGACTGAGCGGCTTAGGCGCTGCATTTTGCATCTGCTGGCTACGGTAGGATTGAAACAGATAGATGTGGTCAGGGTGACGCTGGCGGATAGCGTCGATCAAAGCCTTGGTTTTGGCGTTGAGTTTGATATCGGCTCTTTTACCGGTTTTTTGCTCAATAATGCTGAGCCTGTCACCTTGGATGTCACTGAATCTGATCGCCAGTAGATCTGAGATCCGCAGTGCCAGATTAAGACCGATATTCCAGACATCAGCCATCTGCTGACCAAAGTGACGCTCAAGCAGGTAGCTGATAAGCTTTATGGTATCGCGGCTTTTCACCGCCTCGACTTCTTTCATGGTGAAGTTCCCTCATTTGGCTATTTGATGAATATGGGAACCAGCCTCTTGCCAACCCCTATCGGGCCTGGGTTTGCTGGTGCCCACAATACCTTTTTGAGAACCACTTCAGTGGGCCTGCACTTTGACGACATAAGCGTCGATGGCGACATAGCTGAGGAAGTTCTTGAGCAGCAGTTGCACCAACCCCGCAACTTCCCGCAAAGGCCGAGTTCCGTAGAAGGTGCTGTAAACCTCCTGAGCCTGAAAATGCACGTCAATCTCCCGTTCCAATTCCGGCATGACCCGGCCATAGAAAGCGAAGTCGGTAAAGTAGCTGAGTGCCCAGGCATCGCCCTGACGACTCAAACCTATCTCCACCGGATGGAAACCACCCCGCTCGGCGTTGTAATCCGGATCGGCAAAATTGAGGGTGATAAAGTGGGCTTCCTGGGTTTGATAGTCCTTGGCGTGCATCTTTAGCAGTTCATAAAAGTCGGCGGGTAAGGTCAGAGCCTGGTACTGGATAATGTTCATATCGATTCTCCAAAAACAAAAAGCCCGCTTGGTGGATGCCAAGCAGGCAGGGGATAGATAAAAGGTTTGGGGTTCAGCTGTGGGCGCTCCAATTCGGTTGGGTATTGGAGCCGTGATTGAAATAGCAGCCGTTGATCACCTTAAGCCAAGGACCAAACGGCACGCCGTAAGTGTCGCAGCGCTGCAGGTAGCGACAAAAGCCGATTTCCCTGGGAATGTGACCATTCATATCTTTGTGAGACACATACAACACGGTTTTGCGCAGCGACGTTAATGGCATCACCTGGGGAGCGCCAATCACCTCTCCTGTGTCATTCAGCGGCCGCTCGAACGTGGGCAGGGTAAGCTCCCGCAGTAGATAAGCCCGCAACTCAGGGAATGCCTGACAGGCTTCAGCCACCGCAGCCTGTGAAAAGCTGTCGGTAAACTCAATCATGGTGCTTTCCCTCCAGCCAACCTCGCTCGGCAAACGATACACATTGGTCGCCCACCACAATGTGGTCCAGCACTGGCACATCTATGGTACCGAGAGCGTTGATTAACCGCTCGGTGATACGCCTGTCGGCCTGCGAAGGCTCGGCAACGCCGGAAGGGTGGTTGTGAGTGAGGATAACTGCCGCTGCATTACAGCTCAGTACCGCTTTAACAACTTCCCTGGGGTAAACACTGGCAGCATCAATCGTGCCGTAAAACAGCTCCGTGAACTCAATTAATCTGTGCTGGCTGTCCAGCATCATGACCGCGAATACCTCGCGCTCATGTTGATGCAACTTGAAGCGCAGAAAGTCCATGGTTGCGCTTGGGTTGGTGAATACGCCATCTCGAACATAGCGCTCGGCGATGATGCCGGCAGCGGTTTCGAGGATTTGACTGGATGTGTGAGACCAGTTGTTGCTGGGTGCAGAAATGGTTCTGTGCATATCGCCTCCTTGATGATGACTCTGGTTTATGCACAGGGGTGATATATAACTGAAAATGTTTCGAAAAGCGGGCTGCAGAGTGAATGCGGAAAAGTTAAAAATTACTGACAGCGCTTATGTGATGAGTCAATAACAGGAGCTCATCATGAGACTAATTAAACTGAAAGAAGTACTGAACCTGACAGCCCTGTCCCGCGCCAGTGTATACCGCATGATGGCTGACGGAAAATTCCCAAGCTCGGTATCCCTCGGCGAGCGCTCCGTTGGCTGGGTAGAAGAAGAGATTTTGAACTGGATAGAAGAGCGAATTGCAGCAAGGGATACTAGCCAAAAAGTATCAGAAGTTGCGGCATAGATTGCTTTTGAGGCCTCCTTAATGTTTAGGGTCATGACATTGATGATGGTTCATTTTCCCCACCCTCACATATCGTGAGGGTGGGGATAGCCTCTTCTATCAGACCCGAGTAAACTCATGGCCTAAGCGATTCAAACACGGAACGTTATGAAAAACATTCTATTAGCTACGATAGGGGCAAGCCCTCAGGTATTGACAGAAACCCTGTATGCTATCCACCAGAGTGGCAAGCCGTTTCCGGAAGAAGTGTATGTTATTACAACGCTTTCGGCCAAGCCGTTGTTGATTAATGGTTTGTTTCGTGACGGCCATTTACAAGCGCTAAAAGACGAATATCAGCTCCCTGAGTTTCGTTTCGATGAGTCCCATATCTGGTTGATTGAAGATGACGCTGGCAATCAGGTTGATGATGCTAAATCCATCAACGATCAAAGTCATATGGCGGATTTCATTACCAAGGCACTCTTCAGGTTAACAAGTAATCCCGACATCGCGCTTCATACATCACTTGCGGGAGGGCGTAAAACCATGGCTTTTTACACCGGTTACGCCATGTCCTTACTGGGGCGGGAGCGGGATACCCTAAGCCACGTTTTTGTGGATGATGACTATGAGTTTGTCCGCGATTTTTGGTTTCCCACTAAATCAGCCAAATGGGTCACAGGTAAGAATGGCCAGGGCGAGGTTGACGTCAGTAAGGCCCGGGTAACCCTGGCAGAAATCCCCTTTGTAAAAATGCGGCATTCCATAGACCCTAGTCTGCTGGCTTCGATGGAAAACCTGTCCTTCAGCCAAACGGTGGCACTGCTTAACGCCGGGCAAGACCAAACCTTGTCGGTCAAAATCAATCCCAAGGCCAAAACTCTCGAGACCCTGGGCGTTGAGATTAAGCTCACCGCAAAGGAATTGGCCTTTTATCTTTGGCTTTATCACAAAGGTGAAGCGGGGATGCTGGTAGACAGATATTTTGATGAAGACCCAGCACACAGCCAGGGCTTTCTAAGTCTGTTTGCCACTATGTCGCAGGACCCGAGAGTATTTGAGAGTTTCGGGATAACCCCCGAGGATTTTAAAGAACAAAATCTTCATCAATTAACAGGGATGGAGAAGTCTTTTCTTCAGCCCGTCTGCAGCCAGATAAATCACAAGCTTAAAAAAGTATTGCCGGCGGCAACTGCAGATAAGCTGGCCGTGTTGTCATTCCCAGAAAAAGCCGGGCAAAGGTATCGCGTGGCACTCTGCTCCCACGGCTCGCTCTACGGTGCGGCACTATCGAATGGAAAGTCATAATGAAAAAATCCAATTTTGAGTTTCTCAGAGGCGTCAACGACTTCCTGTACGCCGTAGCCTGTGCCGCCGAAAATAATTACCCGGATGACCCGAACACCACATTGGTCAAAATGCGCCAGTTCGGTGAGATGACGGCAAAAATCCTCGCCAACATGTTGGGCTTTGAAGACATCCCTGAAAATCAGCACGAACTGCTGCGCGAAATCGGGAAATTGCGTTTCATGGATGACGCGATCATGAGTGTCTTCCACAAACTTCGGCAAATTGGCAATAAGGCGGTCCATGAATATCATGACGATCTCCAGGATGCCGAAATGTGTCTGCGTCTGGGCTACCGCCTCGGTATATGGTTTTACCGAATTAGTACCAAGGATCTGGATTTTCAGCCACCGCCATTTGTTCTGCCTTCTCATTGTGACAACCGCTATCTGGCCGAAGTCGAGGAGATGAAACGCCAGTTGGAATCCGCCAATCAGGCAGAACATCAATCCAAGGCCGCACTCGAAGCACAAAAGCAGCGCTTGGTCGCACTCAACGGTTATATCGCCATCCTCGAAGGTAAGCAGCAGGAAACCCAGGCCCAAACCGATGCACGAATCGCAGCACTGGAGGCTCAGCTTGCGGCAAAAGATGCCGAGCTTGCCAAAAAGACCGAGCAGGAACGTCGTGCTTACCACAAGCAGATTACCGAGCAGGCCATCAGCCGCAGTCTCGAATTGAGCGAGGCTGAAACCCGCTACCTTATCGATGCTCAGCTGCGCAAAGCCGGTTGGGATGCCGACAGTCAAAACCTCACCTTCTCTAAAGGCACTCGTCCCGAGCATGGCCGTAATATGGCCATTGCCGAATGGCCAACAGGTACTGACGAAACCGGCAAGCAAGGTTTTGCCGATTATGTTCTCTTTGTGGGGCTTAAGCCCATCGGCGTGATCGAAGCTAAAAAGAATAACAAAGACGTCAGTGCCAAACTCAGCGAAGCCTATCGCTACAGCAAGTGCTTCGACCACAAATTACTCCGTGATTTACTGATGGAAGCGGCTCACGGAGATGAGCATCGGCTCGCCCAGGTTGCCGAGTCATGTTCTGCCTACGCGCCAAACTGGCCCGACAGTGATGGTCGCCGTTTTTACGTGCCATTCTGTTTTTCTGCCAATGGCCGCGAGTATCGTGCAACGTTTAAAACCAAAAGTGGCATCTGGTATCGCGACGTTCGCCGCCCCAATAACATGCCCAAGGCACTGCCCGAGTGGCACAGACCAGAAGAGTTGGTAGAACTGCTGGAGCGGGACAACCACATTCTCAACGACTGGTTTGCCAAGCATCCGGATATGAGCGACCTTGGTCTGCGCTACTATCAGGAAGAGGCTGTGCAGGCGGTTGAAAAGGCGATTATTCAGGGGCAACAGGATATCCTGCTCGCCATGGCAACCGGCACGGGTAAAACCCGTACCGCAATCGCGCTTATGTATCGGCTCATTCAATCGCAGCGTTTCAGGCGTATTCTGTTTTTGGTCGACCGCACCTCACTGGGTGCTCAGGCGCTGGGCTCCTTTGAAGACACCATCATCAAAGGTGATAGCTTTAACGCCATTTTTAACATCAAGGGGCTAACCGACAGATTCCCCGAAGACAGCACCAAAATTCATGTTGCGACTGTGCAGTCATTGGTAAAACGTACGCTGCAAAGCGACGAAGTGATGCCGGTCGGCCGTTACGACTGCATCATAGTTGATGAAGCCCACCGTGGTTACATCCTCGATAAAGAACAAACCGAGGGCGAGCTTAAGTTTCGCAATCAGCTCGACTATATCTCCGCCTACCGCCGTATTATCGATCACTTCGATGCGGTCAAAGTGGCGCTTACCGCAACACCGGCTCAGCACACCACCGACATCTTTGGTGGGCCAGAGAGAACCCCGGTTTACCGCTACAGCTATCGTAAAGCGGTGGTGGATGGCTATCTGTGCGATCAGGAGCCACCAATAAGGATTATCACCCAGTTAAACAGTGACGGTGTCTATATCGCCAAAGGCTCTGAGGTTACCCGGCTTAGCAACCAGGGGGAGTTGGTAAACGATACTCTTGAAGATGATCAAAACTTCGAGGTGGCCGACTTTAACCGTGGCCTTATCGCTTCCAACTTTAACAAGGTGGTCTGTGAGGAGCTGGTAAAGTATCTCGACCCGACAGGGCTGCAAAAGACGCTGGTGTTCTGTGTCGATAACACCCACGCCGATACCGTGGTCGATGAGCTGCGTACCGCCTTCAGTGCAAAATATCCGCAGCTGGAGCACGATGCCATCATCAAAATCACCGGCGATGCGGATAAAGACAGCACCAAGGTGCAGTCGATGATCACTCGCTTTAATAAAGAGCGTTTGCCCAACATAGTGGTCACAGTCGACCTGCTCACCACCGGCATTGATATACCCAGCATCTGCAATCTGGTGTTTATGCGTAAAGTCAAAAGCCGCATTCTCTACGAGCAGATGAAAGGGCGAGCGACTCGACTTTGCCCAGAAGTGGGCAAAACCTCGTTCCGCATTTTCGATGCGGTAGATTTGTACGCCACCTTGCAAAGCGTCGACACCATGCGCCCTGTGGTCGTGCGGCCCCTGGTGGATTTGCAAACCCTGGTCAATGAAATCACCGACTCAGAAACCTACAAGGCGAAAGAAGCCGATGGCCGCAGTTTTGCCGAGCACAGTCACGAACAGCTGGTCGCCAAGTTGCAGCGGGTGATTGGTCTGGCGCAGTTCAGCCGAGACAAATCCAAAGATATCGCCAGCCAGATAAAGCGCCTCGATGAGCTGTGTGAAAACGCCGCCGGGTGCGATTTCAATTCGCTCGCTAGAACCCTCAAACAAAAAGGGCCCCAGTGGTCGGCAGAAGTCTTTAACAAAATCGGCAATCTGGTTGGCCGTATCGAAAGGCTCAAGCAAGACATCAACGCCCTGCGCGAGATGCCAATCTTTACCGATATCCACGATGAAGTGATTGAAGTCCGGCAACAATTTGGCGAGCACGAACATGCCGAAGATTTTTTGGATGCCTTCGATAAATTGGTCAGCAACAGCGCCAATCGCCAAGCTGCACTTGATATCGTCATCAATCGGCCACGGGATTTAACCCGCAAAGGCCTGCTTGAACTGCAAGAGTGGTTTGATGGCCAGCATTATGATGATTCGAGCCTGCGCCATGCCTGGCGGGTGGCCAAAAACGAAGACATCGCCGCTCGCCTGATTGGCCATATCCGCCGCGCCGCCATGGGTGATCCGCTGCTGCCGTTTGAGCGCCGGGTCGATATCGCCCTGGATAAAATAAAAAGCGGCAATCACTGGAACGATGAACAACTTAGCTGGCTCGACCGCTTGGCCGAGTCCATCAAGGAGAAAGTGGTGCTGGATGACGACACCTTTAAAATCGGCAATTACAAACGTCGAGGTGGCAAGCCCAAATTACAGGCGGTGTTCGATGGCGAATTAGACACCATAGTCGCCAGGTTCAGCGAATTTATGTGGGATCACCAGGCCTAGCTGCGTACAATTTTTACCATGCATTGAGCTTGGCACTGCCGGGGGCGGGATGCCTGAGTCAACCGGCGAGACAGTGAATTATCCCAAGCTACTACAAATAGCGGCGGCCCATAAGGCTGCCCATCAAGCCAATAAAAGAGAGTACCAATGAACAACAACGATCTGGTCGCCAAACTCTGGAAACTCTGTGACAACCTGCGCGATGGCGGGGTGTCGTACCAAAACTACGTCAATGAGCTGGCCTCCCTGTTGTTCCTGAAGATGTGTAAAGAAACCGGGCAGGAAGAAGACTTGCTGCCCGAAGGTTACCGCTGGAATGACCTTAAAGGAAAAATGGGCCAGGAGCAGCATCAGTTTTACCGTAAGCTGTTGGTGCAACTGGGGGCCGACGATCACGCCATAGTGCGTGCGATTTTCCAAAATGCCAACACTACCATCCGCGAGCCTAAGCAGCTTACGGAGCTTGTCAGCAATATGGACAGTTTGGAATGGTATGAAGGAGAGCAGGGCAAAAGCCGTGACGACTTCGGTGATATGTACGAAGGCCTGCTGCAAAAAAACGCCAACGAAACCAAGTCCGGCGCTGGGCAATACTTCACCCCCCGTGCGCTTATCAGCACTATTGTAAAAGTCATGCAGCCCAAACCAAGGGAAATCATTCAAGATCCGGCAGCGGGTACCGCAGGCTTCTTGATTGAGGCTGATAAATACATCAAGGCCCGCACCCATGATTTGGATGACCTTGATGATGACGACCAGGATTTTCAGATGAAAAAGGCCTTTGTCGGCCTGGAGCTGGTTCCGGAAACCCGCCGTCTGGCGCTGATGAACTGCCTGCTGCACGACATTGAAGGCGATGCCAACGAAGGTGCAATTCGTTTGGGCAATACCCTTGGCAGCGCCGGTGAAAGCCTGCCAAAGGCCAATGTGATCCTCACCAACCCGCCCTTTGGCAGCGCCGCCAGCACCAACATTACCCGCACCTTTGTGCACCCAACCGGTAACAAGCAACTGTGTTTTATCCAGCATATTTACGATGCCTTGGAGCCGGGTGGCCGCGCCGCCGTGGTCATTCCGGATAACGTGTTGTTCGAAGGCGGTAAGGGCACTGATATCCGCCGCGACCTAATGGACAAATGTAACCTGCACACCATTTTGAGGTTGCCCACCGGCATTTTTTACGCCCAGGGCGTGAAAACCAACGTGCTCTTCTTCCAAAAGGGCACCCCGGAGAATCCGCGTCAGGACAAGGGCTGCACCAAGGAAACCTGGGTGTTTGATATGCGCACCAATATGAACACCTTTGGTAAGCGCCGCCCATTAACGGAACAGCACTTTGACGCCTTTATCGCCGCTTACGGCAGCGATAAAAACGGTCAGTCACTGCGTGAAGAAGGTGTTTACGAGACCTTGGGCGCAATCTATGCCGATGGCGATAGCTTTGAAGCGCAGAAGCTGGCAGCGATAGCGCAGGCTAAGCAAAATGCCGCCGAAAAGGAACAAGCCTTTAATCAAGCCGAGTTTGAACGCGAGTATCTCAAAGCCAACGCGCGTTGGAGGAAGTTCAGCCGCGACTATATCCGCGACCAAAAGGGCGACAGCCTGGATATTTCCTGGCTGAAAGACCTGGAAGCGACCAGCGCCGAAAACCTGCCAGAGCCGGATGTTTTGGCGGGTGAGGCAATGGCAGAACTGACCGAAGCCTTGAGCGAACTGTACCAACTGATGCAGGCGCTTGGGGCCAATGATGAGGCAGAGGCGCAAAAGCTGTTGATTGAAGAGGCGTTTGGACTGGCGGAAAAACAGCAAGAACAGGTGCTAGAGCCTGCGGAAGGGAGCCTGGACGGTGACGTTCAGGAGGCGAAGGCATGAGCCAGTTACCGAAGGGATGGGCTAAGGCCAAGCTACCTCAATTTGCTGAAATAATCATGGGCCAATCACCGGCGAGTAGTGACTGCAATGATATCGGAGATGGTATCCCTTTCTTTCAAGGAAAGGCCGAGTTCCAAGAACTCTATCCAGAAGTGAGAAAGTATTGCACTAAACCGAAAAAGCTTGCCCAGAAGGACGATATACTTCTGTCGGTGAGGGCACCCGTTGGACCTACAAACTTAGCTCCAGCAAAATGCTCAATCGGAAGAGGACTAAGCGCAATACGAGCGTATGAACAAGCCGACCGATATCTTTTACTTTACTTGCGCTCCATAGAGCCATGGACGTCTCAGCAAGGAACAGGGTCAACATTTAAGGCAATAAGTGGTCAGTTTTTAAAGGACTTGGAGGTTAGGGTTGCCCCCCTAGCCGAACAAAGTCGCATCGTTGAAAAGCTGGATGAGGTGTTGGCGCAGGTGGACACCATCAAAGTGCGCCTCGATGGCATTCCCGCGATCCTCAAACGCTTCCGCCAATCGGTACTCGCTTCTGCGGTATCGGGGAAATTGACGGAGGAGTGGCGTGGGGAATGCGCTGAAGATACATCTTGGAAACAGATTACTTTAAAAGAAGCAGCTCACATCCAAGATCCGCATCCAAGTCACAGAACTCCGCCCGTAGTTGAAGATGGAATTCCATTTGTTAGTATTGGTGATCTACGGGAGGATGGTTCAATTGATATTGAAAATGCTCGTAAGGTTTCGCCTGACGTACTTAAAGAACATAACGCTCGTTACACGTTAAAAGAAGGTGATTTTATATTTGGCAAAATAGGTACTTTGGGTAAGGCGACAGTATTACCAATTGGCGTTGATTTTGCTCTTTCTGCGAATGTAATTCTTATTCAACCAGAAATTAGTTTAGCTGACCCTAAGTATATTCAGTACTTTTTATCATCACCAACGACAATGGAAGAAGTAGCTAAACAGGCGAACTCAACATCTCAGGCTGCATTCGGGATAAAAAAAATGCGAGCGTTTGTTTGTAGTTTGCCAAAGAAAAGCGAACAAAAAGAAATCGTCCGTCTCGTCGACCAGTACTTTGCTTTTGCCTACACCATTGAAGCGCAGGTGAAAAAAGCGCAGGCGCGGGTGGATAAGCTGACCCAAAGCATTCTTGCCAAGGCGTTTCGTGGTGAGCTGGTGGCGCAAGACCCAAATGACGAACCGGCGGATAAACTGCTGGAACGCATCGCTGCTGCGCGCGCCGAGGCCGAAGCCTTAGCCAAAACCGCGAAAAAGGTAGGGCGTAAGCAGGCGACGGCGTAATTCCTTTTATATCCAGCACGCCTTCGGGCGTGCATATTTAAAGGCCCCTAAATGGATTTTCAGACAAAATTTACTGCGTATAAGCAACATGTCGTTGATTGCTTAACCAGCCAAGAAATTAACAAACCAGATTTTTATGCTATTGCCGTATTTAAGGCATTAGCAGAGCTAACACGCAGTGGACTGGTAACACAGCATGCATCGGGTGCAGAGGTTGTTGAACGCAAAACGCTTCAGCAACATATTCAAACCACGTTTCCGGCGAAAGATAACTCACGTCGGCAGGAAGTGAACAAATATCTGTCCCACCGTTATTCTCTGGCAAGGGCATTGGAGCCAGATTTTATCGAGTTTGTTTTTGATGGTGACAGTTTGGTATATACCCGTGACGATGAGGTAGCCGCTGGCTCAAAAAAAACAGGATATAGAATTGCAGAGTTTCCCCAAAAAGACGCGCTGATTGACTATCTGATAGCGCTGGACTTAAAACCTGCCTATGAGCGCTTAACGGGCGATTCCCTGCTCGATTTGTTTAACGGATATGTGCATGAAAGATCCTACCCAAGTTCGGCTTGGTATAGAGGATACAGAGAAACGTTTAATCAAATTCATGCTGACCCAGACTTTTCAGATGAGACCTTGGCGTTAATTTGGTACGAGCGAGATAACTCTGTTTCCAGTCTAAGACAAGGTATGCCATCCCACAAAGAGTACGAAATGGCTAAGCCTGTTTTGCGGGAAATTTCATTTCTTATTAAGCAAAACGCCACTTCCGAAACCTACCTTCAAGCCAGGCAGATGATGCAAAATGCCAAGTCAGAAGGTGCCTTGAATAAAATGTACTGGGCGTTGCTGAATAGAGTATTTGCAGCTATCTCACCGACTGTGTGTACTACAACGGTCGACGAAAACTGTTTCAGAGTAGTTGCGTCTTACCTCGATAAGCGTTTTTCCCTGGGACTGTCCCTTGAAGGAAATTGGTTTGAAATGAATGAGGAATTTAAGCGGGCTATATCGACACATCTTCCGGAGGATTACGACCCCATGTTTGCCAATATGGCGACATGGCAAATATACGAAGACATTCGAGATGGTCGTCTGGATCAAGTCAGGGAAGATACTCAGAGCGGCTATGAGGTTCATCCAATGGGAAATACTAACGATAGGGTCACCCCGTTAAACCAAATTCTTTATGGCCCGCCGGGAACGGGCAAAACTTATCTGCTCCAAAAAAAATTTGAACAATACACCAGTCAGCCAGAAGTGCTGGAGCATGATGTTTGGTTAAAAACCAAGCTTGAGTCGTTAAACTGGATGCAGGTGTTGACCCTGTGTTTACTGGATATTGGTGGGAAAGCCAAAGTAAAACAGCTGGTTGAACATGAGTATTTCCAGTGCAAGGCAGCGCTTAATCATCGTGATAAAAACTTGGCCAATACCGCGTGGGCGGCGTTGCAGAGTTTTACCATACTGGATTCAAAAACAGTGGAGTATCAGTCCCACAGCGAGCCTGCAATTTTTGACAAAACCGAAGATGCTTTCTGGTTTATTGTCAAAGAGAAGTTGGAGTTGGTGGAAGATTTGGTCGCCCTGGCAAACGAGATCAAAGAAGGGCCACAATCCGCCGAGGTGATCCAGCGTTACAGTACCACCACCTTCCATCAGTCTTATGGCTATGAAGAGTTTATTGAAGGATTAAGAGCACAAACCGATGACGATGGAAACATTCACTACTCTGTTGAATCGGGCGCTTTTCTACAGCTATGCCAGCGCGCAGCGAATGACCCGGACCACCGCTATGCGATGTTTATTGACGAAATTAACCGCGGCAATATCTCTAAAATTTTTGGTGAGCTGATCACACTTATCGAAGCCGACAAACGTGCTGGCTGTAAACACGCCATATCAGTGAAACTTGCCTATAGCCAAGAGCCCTTTTCGGTCCCGGCAAATGTCGACATCATCGGCACTATGAATACTGCCGACCGTTCCCTGGCGATGATGGATACCGCGCTGCGCCGCCGCTTTGACTTTGTCGAGATGATGCCAAACCCAGCTTTATTGGGTGGTTCTTTAGTAAATGGCATCGATCTTAAGCGCTTGCTGCAAACACTGAACGAGCGCATTGAGATTCTGTACGACCGTGAGCACACCCTCGGCCATGCGTTCTTGATGCCGGTGAGAAATTTAAAAGACGAAGGTAAGGAAGATGACGCCTTTGCCAAGCTGGTGAGTGTGTTCCAGGACAAGGTAGTTCCCCTGTTGCAAGAGTACTTCTTTGAAGACTGGCAGAAAATCCGCCTGGTGCTGGGGGATAACCAGCGTGAAGCTCAATTGCAGTTTATCGACGAAACGACGTTAGACGATGGAAAGTTAACCGCATTATTTGGTTCAGCCAATGAACTCAATCATTACGGCGATGCGCCCAAGAAATACCAATTAAAGCCATTTACTGACAAGGTGTGGACGTTAGAAGAAACCTATATTGGCATATACCAGACTAACCAGGCCAAACGAGAGCTCGAATAAGTGATGCAAAGCGTGACCCCCACAGTGTTTGAGTTTGGTTACCTCTGCTCAGATAGTTATGCTGGTGATGCAAAGGGGTACACAGTGATCCCCGATGCAGATTTTGCCTACTTAGAGGAGCGCTGCCTGACGGAGGATAACTCTGGTTTCAACCAGCTGATGAAGCCCTGCTTCAGGCGTGGTTGCAGGCTGCTTCAGGTGCAAAACTATGTCGGCATCATTTTTGTTCCTTCCGGGGATCATATCGAGGTGTTACCTAAAACGGGCCTGGATTCTGACTCGGGTGAAACGACTTATGAGCAAGCCCGTGCAACATTGCTTGTGATGCTGCAAGCCTTGGGAGAGTTTCGCCACATTCAGCTCGATAACGCTGCCCTTAAAACGCTGAAAATGCCGCTACTTGAAGTGTTTATCTCTCAGTTTTTGGAGTGTGTGAACCACATCGTTAAACGGGGCCTGAAGCGTGATTATTTGCGTAAGGTAGACAACCTTTTAGTTAAAAAAGGCAAACTCAATATGGTAGGGCAGTTTCGTCACAATACTGTGGCAAAGCACCGATTTTACTGTGAGTTTGATGAGTATGTGGAAAACACTCGGGTTAACCGCCTGTTGAAAAGCGCTATGCTCATGGTGCAAGGATACTGCAGGAACCACAGCAATCAGAAGTTGCTGCGGGAACTGCTATTTGCATTTGATGCAGTGCCCAAAAGCCTGAACATTAAACAAGATTTCGATAGCGTGAAGCTTGACCGTGGGATGCAGCATTATAAAGCTGCGTTAAGTTGGGCGAAACTTATCCTGGACGGCGCTTCGCCGATCAGCATGAAAGGGCGGACAAAGGCGCCTTCACTCCTGTTCCCCATGGAATCAGTGTTTGAATCTTTTGTCGCAAAAACACTGAGAAGCCAGCTTCCCACCGCGTATTCGCTCCGTACTCAAGCTAAAACAGAGAAGCTTGTTACCCATCACTTGGGACCAGGTAAACAGCGAAATTTGTTTACCTTAAAGCCAGATTTGATGATTGAAAGGGATGGCGAACAAGTTTGCGTGCTCGATACCAAGTGGAAGCGCATCAACCCGGATAGCACCGATAAGTTTGATTTATCTCAGGCGGATTTTTATCAGATGTTTGCGTATGGGCAAAAGTACCTGAAGGCTGAGGGAACCCTGGTATTGATCTACCCGCAGACCGGGACGTTTCAAAAACCACTGGAAGGGCATTTCGCGTTTTCTGGATCACTGAAGCTGTGGGTGCTGCCGTTTAAAATTGACAAGTTCAGGAGCCACATAATCTTTCCTGAGGATGACAGTTTGTCTTTGGGCGATGATGGGTGGGTTACCAAAGCCTTCGACTTGAACCCGGCCCAAAGCAACGCATAACCCTAATCAAATGAACTTAAGAGCCAAAGCCTACAGGCATCACTTAAGCTAAAACGACAAAAATAAGGACGTTGGAAAACCTATGCAGCAAACCGACTCAGCACCGCAACGCTGCGGCGCGAATCAAAACTCCAGCCCATTTCAAAATGATAGTGCTTGGCAAAATAACTCTAAAAATCAAGATAGCACTAATCAACAAAACCAGATTAACCCAAAAAGAGTCAGCCTCGCAGTGCGGATTTGGCGCGGAGTGAAATTCTTGGTGAAATGGCTGTGGTTATTGACCATGTTTATACTGGGTATTGGTCTGTGTTTGCTGATGCAGTCAGAGATATTCGAATACTCTTATTCCCTGTCAGAGCTGGATCTGGCTGAAACTATATTTATTGTTGGATTGCTGTGGTTTGCTTTCCATTACATAAAGCTCTGCTGCCGAATTGACGCCCCTCTGGTGCGTAAAATTATCACCCCCTTTGTACATCAAGCCCATGTGTTTTTGGTGGCTTTCATTGGGCTACTGATATATGCGGCAGCCAATGACACAACCGTGGATGATTATGCCAGTATGCCGATGCTGGATGTAGTAGATTATCTATTGACCATGGCAACCTTGGGCTATAGCTATCACCGACTTGGCACTCTTTCCAGTGTGCAGTCTGTTTCTGCAGTACCTCTGCCTGCTGAGCCTGCTACCGCCTCGTCCGTGAATGGCTTCGCTGCTAATGTTAACCAGTGTCCTACTGTTAAAATGGGAGGTGCAGAATGAAGCCTGTTATTTACAGTATCGGATTGCTGCTGATTACCCAGCCAAGTCATGCGCTGGTGAATTCCAATGCCAAACCCGGCAGTGCTGAGTTCTTGATATACGCCTGCAAAGAATACACAGAGTTGTATAAAAAACGCGATGAACCCCGCTTTGGAGCTTTCCTGACGACGTCAAAAGAGGAAAGTTTCCGCGCCGGTTACTGCCTGGGCGCGATAATGCATGCCAACAGCACTTGCACCTATTCCTATGGCAAGTCGGTTTATGGTGCCGCCGAAGTGATAGCATCGGTCAACCTTGACCAGGCTTTCAGTGAGGCCAAGTTGTTGGAGCAGGCCGTATGTCGCTAGTGAATAGCAATCAGGCTGTGCAGCAATTATTCGGCGTTTCAGGTAGCGAAGCACTGCGAACCAAAGCCAACAGTTTTCTGCGTAATGGGGTGATTCCGTCGTCACTGATAGTGGATGACGGTTTCAGCGACCCGAGTATGGGTAAACGGGGAAAAAAATGGTTGCAGTCACAAGCTGTCGACTGCCTTTTCAATGCGCTCGTGCTCGATGCTTTTTTTGACGATACCCAATACGTAAAAGCGATATTCGAGCTACCTGCCACCCGAAGGACCAGCGCCAACTTGTGTGAAGAGATTTTACTGAAAGCCCAGACGGTATCAGCAGTGAGCCATTTATCGCGGAAGGCGCAGCAATTTCTGTGCGAGATGCGTGAGCCGGCATTTAACCTCCGTGCAGCCCGCCTTTCATGCCCATTTGAAGCCCAGCGTTTACCACAAATGGATATGGCTCTGCGTCACACAGGGCTCTTGTATGAACTACTTCGCACGCAGCGTCTGTCACTATCCTTCAAAGAGCAATTACTGCTGTGCTGGCTGGAGCAGGATCTTACTGGTGCCGTAACTTTGGCAGACCAACTTGAACCCGCATTGTTGCATGCTGATATGGCATTGGCTGATCTTGTTCGGCGGGTTCGCAGCGAGTATCAGGAGGCTCTGAGCTTCAATGCGCTATTAAATTTTCTGCCGGACTGAAATAACGCTTTTTTGTGCGGTGCACAAATCAACACTACTCCTGTCAATCAAAAGGAGTTGTGTCATGAGCAAAGCAAATCAGTTAGTTATCAACTATCACATCACAGAAAAGTGCAATTACGATTGCCATTATTGTTATGCCAAATGGGCTAAGCCCAACGAGCTGTACCGCAATCGGGAAGAGATGAAACGGGTGCTCGCCAAGCTTGCCCAGTACTTTTTGTCCCCTAATCCGATTCAGCAGCAACTTCAGTATCAGAGTGTGCGCCTTAATTTTGCCGGTGGTGAACCTTTAGTGCTAAAGCAGAGGTTTATTGACGCATTGGATTACGCCATTGAACTAGGCTTCAAAACATCCATTATCACTAACGGGCATTTAATCAGTGACCAATTTATTGCTGAGCAAAGTCATAAATTGCAGTTGCTTGGGATTAGTTACGACGCCTGCTCTGTTGCAGAACAACAAAAAATCGGACGTATGACGGCGTCTGGCAAGGTGTTATCAACAGAGAGATTGCAATCAATTTTTCAGCAAGTTAAGCGTCACTCTCCAACCACTGAGCTGAAAATCAATACAGTGGTGAATCAGTTTAATATTGAGGAAGACTTCAGCTCCCTAATTACGGCACTTAAGCCTGACAAGTGGAAAATTCTGCGGGTTTTACCTGTGTTTGACTCCATTCAGACTATCAGCGATAAGCAATTTGCTGCCTTTGTCCAGCGACATGAAATGGTGTCGCACTGTATGTCGGTTGAGAATAACGACTCAATGACCAACTCCTATCTGATGTTGAGCCCTGATGGCGCTTTGTTCCAGAATACTGACCAGGCTCATGGATACTTTAAGAGCCGCCCGTTACTCACCACGCCAATTGCCGTGGCATTAGCCGAAACCGGATTCGATACCGCCAAATTTGCCCAGCGCTATGTGAGTGCAAATTCCAGTGACGCAGCATTGGAGGGCCTGGTATGAGTCATCAATATCTGGTCACCCTGGGGAGTTTGCAAGTTTGGCTGATTAGTCCTGGAACCTCTCGCGTGATGATCCACCGAGCCGAACGCCTTATTGTCAGAATAATGGCAAAAGATGTTGTGCGTGGCATGCGCCCTAAAGTACTGAAGGGGAATAAGCGCTGGTTGAGCTACCGGGTTAATCGTAAATATCGGCTATTGGTTAGGCGCGAATGCAACAATACTGGTCCATTTTATTGCCTGAGTCATAACGACTTCGATCATTGGGTTAACAGGCAGTAGCACCAAGTGCGTAGCATGGCCGTTGCATTGAATTGGACTGCGAAGGTTCGTGGGCTTACTTCGGCTTTGATTGGTGTATGCCATTCCAACATAAGCTTATTAACTCCGCTGCAGGGCCGCGCTTCAATACTATGGCCGGCAGTATTACTGGGGCGGTTATGTGCATTACTGCCCTTGTGTTAAAGCCCGTTGGCAGTAGGGGCGCTTCGCCCCAAGTCTTGAACTCAACTCGCTTCTTTGGCCTAGGTCAATGACATGCTCTTAATCTCATCGTATTATCCGTACGGTGTTTTACAAGGAGTTTTCACAAATATGCCCAATTCAACGTTCTCTGTTCAGCGTACCGCAAGATCGTGGATTAGCGCCTTTCTCAGTCAACGTGGTTTGACGGCTTCAAAAGGGATTCCGTTATACCAGTACCAGGTTTCTTCAGCAGAATATGCTGAGCTCAAAGACATTCTTTCTGAATCTTTCAGGTTCGCAGATCCTGGCAGGTTATCTGCTGAATGGTGCGCAGCCTATACACTTTATTGCGCCGAGTGGTTTCGCCGTGAATATAACCTTGAATGGAGCTGGCGACCCATTTTCCAAACTCTCGGATTTGAATTGACGCACGGGCAGCGTGCAGAGGTTGTCAGGCTGGGCTTAGAGTGCTATTGGGGGCGCAGTATATCCCGTTACCAGTCAGACCGATGTGACTATTTAGGATCATTATTTAAAGAAGGTGGTTTGCCTTCAAAGCAATTGTCCGAGGACTCCAATGGCTACCAGCTTGCTTTTACCTCTATATTCAGTGGCTATCAGCAGGTAAAGGAGTGGGGGGGAGAGGCGGTTAAACGGCTTATTCTTAGCCGAATCCTTCGATTGCCTGAAAACTTACAGGGAGAAGAGTCCGTTGAGTTGATTTCAAATATGGTTGAGCAGCTTGATGGCTTGGTACATCAATTTTCACTGGAAAAACAGCTCTGCCCAGCTGCATATCTGGATGAGCATTTTCCAGAGTGGCGTCGAAGTTTTCCGTTACCGTTGGAAAGTGAGGTGGGGTCTGCCTTTCTCAGTCAGTTACTGGTCGGCGCTTCAGAGGCAGTAAAAAGAGTAGCAGGAAAACGCACGAGGCTATTCTGTAGGCACTTTGTTTCTTTTGATAATCAGTCGTTCAGTACCGAAGTTGTACTGCCGCTGAATTGTCGATTTGAACTCTCGAGATTGCAGCTGACATCCGGACGAATCGAGTTGGCGGTTTTTGAAGGTGATAAGCAAATCGCAGCCCTTGGTCCAGCATTCGTTCAGTTTGAAGCTGAGCAGGCGATAGTCAGGATGAGGATGGCCAGCACTCTGGTCAAGCGACGTCAGGCACAAAGCGAACTTTATCTGGTCGCAATGCAGGGGGGGCAGAGACTGGCCGACATTCGGTTGGCGGATAGCGCGCTGGATCTTGGAGAAGTGCCGCTTACCCTGATAGAAGAGGGAGGCTCTTGGCGAGTATTGGCGCAGGCGTCATTAACAACAAGTCGCGAAGAAGTGTTTATGTTGTGTCCCCCGCGTATGCAAATGACCTTGGTTCATGGGCAGTGGGAGCATGATTTCAACGGCATGAAGTTTGGGGATTTTAGCCTGACTCGGCTTAAAGGTCGTTGTGAGATAAATACCGTTGACTCAGAACGTTTTGTAATTACAACTGGTGCAGAAGATTATGGTTTTGGCGCGGTTGTGATTAAAGGGGAGCAACTTAATTGGAAGACAACCCCCGCCCTGATTTTCTTGGGAGTACCTTCCGTCACACCTGCTGAAAGTTCTTCCGAGATGGTGAATAATCAATACTCGAGCTATCTCGGTTCAGACATCATCAATAGCTTACATGGTTCACAAGTCTATGGTCGGCATACGTTTTCTGTCAGAACGTCAGAAAATGTTACTTTGCTGAAAAAGCGTATAGGTATCCTTCCTCGTGATTTTTCGATAGATCTCATCGCTGGCGCAACCCCCAATCAAGGCCGTATTAAGGTTTCCACTTCCTTTTCTTGTGTGACAAGGATTCAATCCGATCGGGTTAACGTAGATGATTTGAAAAAAAATGGCGGCGTGACTGAAATCCTTTTGTCAGCCAAAGATATGCCGCCGGAGTCTGTGCGGCTGGAGGTGACGGTAAGTCTGGGGGCGGATCCGATATACATCGATGTGCCTTTCCCTTCAAAGGGGGCGTTAACTTTTGATTCGGATGGTAATGCTCTGGCCAGTCAGCTGTCGATTGATGATTTGTTGGGGGCTAGTTTACATCTATTCGCGCAGCAGGGATGCCCTGCAAGCTTTCAGGTTGAAGCAATTAGTCAGTCTTCAGAAAACGTGGTTCGAGCGCCTTACTATCGTTGGCAATATAAGGTCACGGATAAACCGCTGCAAATAAGTCTATACGGATTGAGGGACGCAATTATTTCACTGTTGTCGACGTCAGATGCTCTGGACGCGAAGGTTGACCTTTCCATCAGTGGGCCTGGAAGAATCATTCGGCACAGGATTAGCCGTTACTCTATGGTTCTTGAATACGATAAAAGTAACAACACCGTTTATCCTGAATCTTTGGGTATTTTGCAATCATCGTCTTTAAAGCCGGCATTAATGAATTTGGCCAATCCTGAGCAGAAACCTATTTTGCTATCTGGTCGTTTGTCCCAGGGAGTGAACACCGGGTTATATGAATTGCCATCCTTTGTATTTGAAGGTGGTCCTTGGTTGGTTATCCCTCAGGAGTCAAGCAGCATAATGTTTCGTGCCAAGTTTATTCCAGGCTCGATGGAAGGCGTGAACAGTGACGAGCTAAAAACCTTGCAGAAAGCTGCACGAATCTATCATCCACGTTTTGCGCCGGACGCAATAAGCACTGTGTTATCTCAGATGGCGGACGACTGGACCCACAGTGGTTGGCAGTATCTTAAAGATATTTACCGTAATTTCTCTTATTTGCCACTGTCGACGTTTGAAGTTTGGCGCCATTTAGTAAAGGATCCCCGCACTTTGGCTGTCGCACTTTTTCGGTTTGAATGTGATCCCCAATTCATTGCTCAAATCGATGACGAACTTCCAGTGTTGTGGGCGTTTATTGAGCTAAAAGATTGGCAGCATGCGGTTCGCTTATTGGTAAAAAGTCTATCTGCGGTGGGCATATCAGATATCCTTGTACAGGATATTGTGTCAAAGCAGGTGGATAAGCTTGCCACCTCGATTTCTGTGTTGGACGATATAGTTGCAACTTATCTTAAGCACAACTCGATGCTGCCTCCTTTACCTATTCCCGTAATGCAACACACTATGAATGGTTGGTATCAAGCACTTCTTAATCAGCAGTCCGAAGATGTGGTTTGGCCTGAGGAATTCGGAGACGAGATTCGGAATTGTTGCTTGGCGCTTCGACAAATGCCATTTGAGGTTTCGACTGTGAGGACGTACCACCATGGTGTGGTTTATGCTCCAATTTTCGCGGCGGCAATCGCCAGCGGCATTATCAAAGGTGCGGATACCCTGATGCGCTCAGATGAAGCCTTGTTTCACTTCCGTAAATTAAGAGATTTTGACAGTGAGTGGTTTGAGCCTGTCTATCGTTGCTTCATTAATTATTTCACTCAGGCATAAACAAGGTTTGGAAAATGACACGATTTTTTTCAGAGTTGGTGACCCAATCTATTTCCAGAGCCAGTGAGGCGACACTAAGCATCCTTGGTATAACGAATCCATCGCTTAGAAATCACTTGAGTGAACTCTTGTCGTCTGAGTGTGGTAATTCTCAGGCCATGCTCGCTCCGCCAGTGTTTGAGCACACTTTTGGTTGGGAGTCAGGTGACAGGGATATGGCACAGCTTTCAGGAGAACTGCTAGCCCCTGAGCTGGTTGATGCCCTGGATAATGAAACCAATGGACGCTATCGATTTAACAAGTCCATTAAGCCCTACACACATCAGTTAACAGCATGGCAAACCTTACTGGAAGAGCCGCCCAAATCAGTGGTTATTACTTCAGGCACGGGCTCAGGAAAAACGGAATGCTTCATGGTGCCTGTACTGCAGGATTTGTATCAGGAGTATTGTGCAGCTGAAACGCAATTAGTGGGGGTCAGAGCGCTTTTTTTGTATCCACTTAATGCGCTTATTAACTCTCAACAGGAACGCTTAGACGCTTGGACAAAGCATTTTAATGGGGGCATCCGTTACTGTTTATATAACGGGAATACAGAAAACAGTGAAAATAAAAAACGCCAGGAGCAAAAGCAACGTCCCAATGAAGTGCTGTCTCGTGAGCTGATGCGAAAATCACCAGCCCCCATTTTGGTGACAAACGGTACCATGCTTGAGTATATGCTTGTAAGGCAGGTTGACTCTCCGATAATTGATATTTCCCGCAAACAAAAATCACTCCGTTGGATTGTCCTTGATGAGGCCCACACCTATGTTGGCTCGCAAGCTGCTGAGTTGGCCTTACAACTAAGACGAGTACTGCAGGCGTTCGGTGTTGAAGCGAAGGATGTGCGCTTCGTCGCAACCTCTGCAACCATTGCCGGCGCAGAAGCGAGTGAACAATTGACGAAGTATCTCTCTGCGCTTGCTGGTGTGTCTCCAGAACAGGTAAAAGTCATTGATGGTAGGAGAATTATTCCTGAGCTTGACTTTGTCGATGGCGATTCGCTTAGTTTGAATGCGCTCGAGAGTATAGAACCATCTGGGCAACCCGTTGCCAAAGGTAAGCCCGATCCGGAAGTATCTAAAGCCAGATTTGGTGCGTTGTTAGCATCGCCTTTGGCGAAGACGTTGAGAGAGGTGTTGGTTGAAAGTAAAACGCCTCTCACCATCAATGAGATAGGGTTCAGAATTTCAAAGCGGCTTAACCAGGCGCCATTGTCCCAAGCTGAAATTCTGCGGTGGTTGGATTTGCTATCTGGTACAAAACCGTCGCTATCTCAGGAAGCGTTTATCAAAGTCAGGGCACATTTTTTTCAGCGAATGACCAATGGTCTCTGGGCTTGTATCGATAAAAAGTGTTTGCATAAGCAGGGCACTGCGCTGGAGCACGATTGGCCGTTCGGTTATGTCTACGCTGTCCAAACAAATCACTGCGAATGCGGTGCACCTGTATTTGAGTTGAGCTTTTGTGGTGACTGTAATGAACCTCATCTCATGGCCCGTGACCGAGGGGGTAAGTTGGTGCAGTGGAATGGCAACGAAGTTGACGAGTTCGCGCTGCAGCATGAATCTGCAGAGGACGAAACTTCGACGCAAGACAACGATGAGTCTTCGTCGCTGCCAGCCATTATCGCAGCAAAACCTGATACCAAAGGGATCTATCAGGATATTTTGCTTAGCAAAACCGGTGAGCTACATTCTTTTGATTCGGAGGGTTACCGGGTTGCTTTTGATGTGGGCGCTGAACTTACCTGCAGTCGCTGCGAATTTGGTGGAGCTAAACAGGGATTACCGTTCAGACGGGCCTTGTTGGGGGCACCATTTTACATCGCAAACGTTGTGCCGACCTTACTGGAGTTTTGTCCGGATTTCGATTCTGAAGATGATAAAAATAGCAAAATTGGGCCTCAGTCGCTGCCAGCCCGTGGTCGCCGATTGATAACCTTTACCGACAGTCGCCAGGGTACCGCCCGCTTGTCGGTACGGATGCAGCAGGAAGCTGAGCGTTCCAAACTGCGTGGCGCTGTGGTTGAGGTGTTAAAAGCTAAGCAATTAGAAAAGCCTGTCGATATTAATAAACCGGTAGAGGGGGTGACGTCCCAAGACCTGAGGCAGCAAGCTAACGAGTTGAAAAATATGGGGATGGAAGGAGCGGCATCTCTTCTCGAAGAACAAGCCAATGCTATGGATTCAGGCGTTGATCTGGTTCAAACAGTCGAAGTGGGGTGGCATGACATGGTGAAAGCGCTCGCCGGTAAGAGTGACTTTCAGGGCGCCATGCTGCTCTATAACCAATACATGTCACCAGAAGTGTTTAAACAAACCGATGGCAGTGTGAAATTGGCTGAAATGCTGCTTTTCCGCGAGTTTGTCCGTCGTCCTAAACGCCAGAATAGTTCTGAGACTCAGGGGCTCGTCAAAGTTGGCTACGCTGGTTTGGAAAGGATTACGCTTTGTCCGCCTCGCTGGGAAGAACATGGGCTAACTCTGGCTGATTGGCAAAGCTTTATCAAAGTATCCTTGGATTTCTATGTCCGTGAAAACACCTTTATCCGAGTGGAGGAAGGGGGGTGGCTGCGCTGGATTGGTACTCGATTCTCTTCGAAGAGCCTTAGAAGCCCTGACTCTGACGAGCATGATGAAGGTCGGATCAAAAAGTGGCCGCAGGTAAAAAGCGGACAGATGAATCGCTTGGTTAAGCTTCTATGTTTGGGGGCAAGCCTCAACATTGACTCTAACCGGGATAGAGATCTCATCAATGCATGGCTGAAATCGGCATGGCGTGATTTAACTGAAAAGGCAAGGGTGCTTGTTGCTGATGAAAACCGCTTTGCTCTCAATAGAGAAAAGTTAACTTTTTCATTTATCGACAATGCTTTTATTTGTCCGGTTACCAATAAACTGCTGGACACTACATTTAAAGGTTTCACGCCATATCTACCACGCAATATTCTTAACCCTGTTGATTATCAATGTGAAAAGGTCGCATTCCCGTCAATTTGGCATTTCGATGCATCTCAGTTCGATTTTCAGAAAGGATTATTCCATACACGAAAATTGGTTAGTCAAAATGAGCATGTGAAGTTGCTTCGAGAGCAAAATCTGTGGACGGATATTAACGATCGGGCTGTCGAAGGTGGTTTTTATTATCGTACAGCTGAACACTCGGCACAGCAAAGTGCAGAGCGACTACAAGACTACGAAGACAAGTTTAAATCGGGCAAAATCAATGTGCTGAACTGCTCCACCACCATGGAAATGGGTGTGGATATTGGCGGGATCTCTGCGGTGGTGATGAATAACGTACCACCGCACCCTGCCAATTACTTGCAGCGGGCAGGGCGTGCAGGCCGAAGCAAAGAATCCAGAGCCATGTCATACACCCTCTGTAAGGCAAACCCCCATGACCAAGCTGTTTTCTCAAAACCGACCTGGCCATTTGAAACAAAGATCACTGCGCCATACGTTGCGTTTAACTCGGAAAGACTGGTACAGCGTCATATTAACTCGATGCTATTAGCTGTTTTTCTGCGTGATGTTATTGGTTCAACCTCGACAGAGAAGACATCTTTGAACCTTGAGTGGTTTTATCTCCCACAGGATGGCTCGGTTTGCTCTCGTTTCCGTGACTGGCTGGCGAGCGATGCAGTTTGCTGGGATGGTGCAATACAGTCTTTGGTGCGCGGCACCGTACTGGCTGGATATCAACCATATCAACTCAGAGAGCATTCTGCTGAAGTACTGAATAAGCTGGAAAAGCAATGGCTAAAGGAATATCAATATCTTGAGTCAGAGCAAACGAGTGCATTACCTGAAAGCCCATATGCTTATCGGTTGAAACTTGAGAAAGCTCGGCTTTCCAAAGAGTATTTGCTGCGAGAATTGGCGTCGAAGTCATTTCTACCAGGATATGGATTTCCTACCGATGTTGTGAATTTTGACAACAACAACATTGAAGATTATCTGCGAAGCCGAAAAGAGGAAAAAACTGCCAAAGAGGAACGGGAAGATAACGTTTCACGTCTGCGTGGCTTGCCAAGTCGAAATCTTGCTGTAGCAATACGGGAATACGCTCCTGGAGCTGAAATAGTGCTTGATGGCCGGGTATTTCGTTCTGGGGGAATATCCTTGCATTGGCACAATGTTTCAGACTCAGGAGCAAAAGAGGCCCAGAAGTTTGATTTGGCTTGGCGCTGTGATTGTTGTGGTCAAACAGGCTTTGAAGAGGAAGTCACAGCATCTGAACTAAACATCGTGTGTACAAATCAAAGTTGCGGCCAACCGATAAAACTCCAACACATTCGTCGAGTATTGCAGCCTAACGGGTTTGTTACTGATTTTTATAGTTCACCTTCCAATGATGTTACCAGTCAGATGTTCATACCAGTGGAGCCTGCTTGGGTCTCGGTAGGTAAATATGCGACGGAAATATCGCTACCCAACACCAACATGGGCTATATGGTCTCTACTGCTGAAGGTACGGTTTTTAATCACAGTTCTGGACTGCATGGAAAAGGGTATGCCTTGTGTATGCAATGTGGTCGGGCCGAATCGTTGGACAAAAAAGGCGACTTTCCGCAAGCTTTATCGCCGTCTAAGCCACATAGACCATTGAAGGCGGCAAAGTTTGATAAACGGGGCGACCTCAATACGGAGTGTGATGGTTCAGGAACACTCATACAAGGTGTCCATTTGGGAAGTCACGCCAAAACCGATGTTTTCGAGTTGGTATTAAAACACCCTTTAAGAAACGAATACATTCCCGCTAATGCAGAAGGTAAGATTGTAGCGATGACGTTGGCAGTCGCACTCAGATCGGCTTTGGCAGATAAGCTCGGGATAGGTACTGGAGAACTTGGTTACGCCGTAAGGCCTGCAATAGTGGATAGCACTCGCGCAGTGTATGTTGTCCAGCTTTATGACATGGTAACAGGCGGCGCTGGATTTGCCAGTTCTGCAAATGTTCATATCCAGTCATTGATTAGCGCTATGGTAGAGAAATTAGCGTGTGATAAATGCCGGTCTGGCTGCAGTGAATGTCTACTTGAGTCAGATACACGGCATGACATCGATCTTATCGACCGAACGGTAGCCCTTGATTGGTTGGGTGCGGAATTTTCTTTTTATAATCAGATCCCTAATGAAATTAAAATCGCTGACGATGCCAAGTATCAACCTTTTTCAGTTGCTCATGTAATCAAGGAGCAGATTAATAAAGGTGCAAACAGCCTGACGCTTTGGCTAACCGGAGAGCTAAATGATTGGGATCTTAACCACCCTAATTTTAAGCGAACAATAAACACCTATTTGTCAGTGGATCAGGTTGAAGTGACTTTGGTGATACCTGAGACTGACATCGGGCGTGAACTGTCATATGAGTTGTGGACGTTGCAAATGTTAGGGGCAAAAATTGCGAATGGCGTGCCACCACAAGGTAACATAGTGGCTCAGCTGGCAGGAGAGTTGATGTTGATCACAGTTGCGTCAACTAATCCTGAAGACTCATTGCCGGGGAGTGGTTGGCTTAAAGCGGATTCATTGGTAGTAACGAGCGAAACGATTCTGGAATCGAAACTTGATATTATTGAATTCCTCGCCCCAGAAACTCGCACTATTGATGGTTCGGTCGAAATTGATAAAGAGCTCAATGGAAAATTGCTTCGCTTTGGAGAGGCATTTTGGATGCATTTGTTCAAACTTGAACCAAAACTAGTTGAACTTTTGAGCAATAAGGATGTTGAGGCTATCCATTATTCTGATAGATACATTCAGAGCCCCGCGACAATGTTGATGCTAACGCAAATTATTTCATCATTGTGCATTGTCAAACCAAGTATAAAAACGATAGCGCTTGATACGTTGTTCCACTCCAAAGAAAAGGTCGGAGTATGCTTGCACCACGACTGGAAAAACGAGGATGACTTTGTTGGTGCTTATCGTGAATGGTTGAAAGATAAGACGAATATCGCCCCAGACATCACTTGTCATAGTTCCCGCTTTGACATTGCACATCGCAGGCAGCTGCGTTTGCTACTTTCAGATGGTGAGAGCGTGGTAATCAAGTTAGATCAAGGTGTCGGTTATTGGTCTGTTAAAGATCCTTTTTCCAGACGGGCGGCAATTAGCTTTGACTTTGAGACAGATCTGAATAGTCAACTGCAGATGTTGAAATCATTGGAAGGTGAACTGGTTGTTCATAATTCAAGTGATTGGACAACTGATGTTTATTATCTGCACCAGTCTAAACATTAAATATTTATTGTTCCAAGTCAATAAGTGTACTTGAAAACTAATACACACGAAGTCCCCCAGTGAGGGGGCTTCGTGTATGCAGGCCTCTTCATCCAAACCTACGAAACGAAACCGACAAATTTCCCTTTAACGCTTCTTGAGGGTGTTCAAAATTCTGTGTCACGTTAAAAATCACAGATCGATGTGAGCATCCAGTCGTCCTTCAAAATGGATGGACAGCTGAGATAGCGTTAAATTCCAGTTTTGAATCGGGTGTGACCACCGCTCCTGAGCCTTCAATATACCGGCGTAGAGCAGTTTGAGTAGGCTTTGTTGCGTAATTCGGACAGGAAACCAAACCGCCTGAAATTGAGCAATTCCTATACAACATACTGAGTTTCAGGCATACCAAGCCCTGTAAGCTTGTTCAGCGCTTTGATCATGGCGTAAGTCTCGCCATCCTGAGCATTGTAACTTCTTGAGCTTAATTTCCCACCTAGCAGCTGTTTTACTCGGTACATTGCTGTCTCTGATAGCGAGCGCTTATGATAGCCATACCGCTTTTTCCACTTCTTGTTGGAGCCGTAGAGCTTTTGGCAACCTACCGCTAAGTTACGAGGATGCCCTTGTTCCCAGAAGGCTGCTCCCTCTCTTGGCGGGATGAGCGCAACAGCTCGCTTGACCCGTATGGCATCATGGCAATTCCTTGTGTCATAAGCACCATCTCCTGATATCTCAATGATTTTACGACGTGTCTGCTTAAGCAAGTTGGGAAGTACTTCGGCATCGGTTACGTTAGATAAGCTCAGCTCTGCTGCGACTATTTCGTGGGTGCTAGTATCTACTGCGATATGCAGCTTACGCCAAACCCTACGCTTCCCATCAGTACCATGCTTCTTGACCTTCCATTCACCTTCACCATAAACCTTGAGACCTGTGGCATCAATGGCTAGGTGTTGTATCGCACCTCTGGTTTTAGTTTTAAATGAAACCTCAACTTCCTTAGCGCGACGGCTTATGCAGGTGTAGTGCGGACAAACTAGCGGGATGTTAGCCAGCTTAAATACCGAGTCTAGAAATCCTTGCAGTGTTCTCAACGGCATAGAGAATATGCGTTTCACCATCAGTGCAGTAGTAATGGCTAAGTCGCTAAATTGACGAGGTCTGCCGCGCTTGCCTTGTTTGTTTTGCTTCCACTCGGCTATCGCTTCCTCATCAACCCAAAAGGTCAGAGAACCACGGTTTATTAAGGCTTTGTTGTACTGCGTCCAGTTAGTTGTTTTGTAACGAGGTTTAGGCATGAGGCTACGACGATTAATGGGTGTAGCCGATCAGATCGTAGCTTCTTGATTTAGTTCCATCGAATTAAGCAACAAAGCCATGCTTAATCGAAGCTTGCCTTCACTTATCGTTTTGATGCGACGGATAAATTTCCATCAGCAGCTGTCTCAATGTACTCACTCCACCAGTTCATCATAGGACGTCGCCGCTCCAGGAAGTCGGAGCGGTTATATGCCGCCCGTACTAAATTGGCATCGACATGTGACAACGCTGATTCGATGAGGTCAGATTCAAACCCTTCTTCATTGAGAATGGTGCTTGCTAAGGAGCGAAGACCATGGCTAACAAGTCTTCCTCCATACCCCATACGCTTTAATGCCATATTAGCAGTCTGTGTATTGCAGTGAGTTTTTGGATCTCTATCTGATGGAAATATAAATTCTCTGTGGCCACTTATCGGCTTGATGGCTTCGAGTATGCCGAGCATCTGTTGGGTAAGCGGAATAACGTGCACTCGACGCTTTTTCATCTTCTCTGCAGGTATTGTCCAAATTAGCTTCTCCAAATCTAATTCATCCCAGCGTGCAGTGGCGGCTTCAGAGGGACGTGTCATAGTGTGTAACTGCCACTCTATAAGACAGCGTGTTACACGTTTAATGGAAGCTTGGGAAAGCGAGCGCATGAGTTCGGGGAGCTCTGATGGAGCTAGGGTAGCCATGTTCTCTTTTTTGGGCTTCTTAAATGCAGTATGAATTTTTACTAACGGATTCGCTACGATGTAACCGGAGTTGACACCGTGGTTCATAATTTCATTTAGCCGCTGACTCAGGCGTTTAATGGTCTCTAAACTGCCTGAAGCCTCTATTGGTCGAAATAGCTTTATGACGTTCGGAGCAGTGATTTTAGTAAGTGGGGTGCTACCAAATTCAGGGAAAACATGTCTCTCTAATGAGCGCCAAGTTTTATTGGCATGATCTTCTGTTACTTCGTGCTTTTTAATCTCTAACCATTCAGCTGCAACATTCCTCAGCGTGTACATAGTTTCTTGTTTGTTTTTGAGTGATTCTTGTTCTCGTTTTTCTTTCGGGTCTACACCTGTTGCTACTAGTTGTCGGTATTCCAAAACTAACTCGCGCGCTTTCACAAGACAAATTTCAGGGTAGGGACCAATACCTATATTAACCCGCTTTTTGGTGATGGGATGATAATAGTTGAAGTTCCAAAGCTTAGAGCCGTTAGTTCTGACTCGTAGTTGTAACCCTCCACCATCAGATAAGACAATGTCCTTAGGGCCTGGCTTTTGATTCTTGATTTGGGTGTTGGTGAGACGAGTTGTGCTGGTGGCCATATTTACCCCCGATAGCCTCAAGTTGGATGATTTATAATCATGGTATTCCAAGAGTAAGTCAAATCACCTTGGAATACCGTTTGGGATACTAAAGCTGTGAGATTCAGTGAGACCACTTGATACGTCGTGGTACGCAAGTTGTTGATTTTGTTGTTTTATAGGCAATAAAAAAGACGTCCGAAGACGTCTTTTTACTTTGAATTGGTGGAGGCGGCGGGACTTGAACCCGCGTCCGAAAAACCTACGCTCAAGGCGCTACATGCTTAGTCTCTCTTTTATTTAACCGGTTGAACTCCGAAAGACAGGATTCCAAACGGTGAGCCTGGTACTGTTTCGCGGTTCACCCCCAGACAAGGTTCCCTCGCTAGCACTATGTAAGGTGACCATCAAATCCACTGCCCATGTGCGAGACCTGTGGTAGATGGCTAGCGGCCTTAAGCTGCTAGAGCGTAGTTATCGTCGTTTGCAACTATAACTGTGCGGCTTTTTACGAGGCCAACCGCCCCTCGGCATGCTCCCGGAGTTTCGCGAATCCCGTCGAATCCAGAATCGCCCCCGTGATGTATCGATTGTAACCCCTTTACCACCTGCTTACCAAGGCTTTAATTAGCAAAGGACAATCACTTGCTGGTTATCCGTACAATTGGCGTGCGAAATAACAGCAAATATCAGTTACTTGCTCTTCATGACCCGGGCTTTTTCGATAGCCCAGTCACGTTGTTTAATATCGTCGCGTTTATCGTGGGCTTTCTTGCCCTTACCCAAGCCTATCTCAACCTTGACCCAGGCCCCTTTACGCCAGTACATGGAGATGGGCACTATGGCGTAACCCTGCCTTTCAACCAAGCCGGCCAGACGGTCCAGTTCACGGCGATTAAGCAGCAGTTTACGCATGCGGGTTGGGTCGCAGACCACATGAGTCGATGCCGCGCTGAGTGGGGTGATATTACAGTTGTGCAGGAAGGCTTCGCCATTTTTCAGCATGACAAAGCTTTCCGACAGATTCACCTTGCCGGCGCGGATGGATTTGACCTCCCATCCCATTAGGGACAGACCGGCCTCGAATTTTTCATCGAAGCGATATTCAAAGGTCGCACGCTTGTTCCGGGCAATGGTTGCCGGAGCGTTTGCGGATTTTTTTGCATTCTTCTTAGCCATAGGCTGGCTATTATACGCAGCAGCAGCCAATTTGGAATTGGCCTGGAAGAATATTTTGAGTTGCGGGCAGTAGCTTAGGGTTTTGTTGCTGGCTTTTTGAGCGCTTACAGAGGTAGAACTCATTGCGATGGAACAAAGGATGCGTTTTTTGACCGGCATGCTAAAATCCGGGTCTGTTTTGAGTCAGCCAAGAGTATCAACCAACGGATGCCACAGATTTCCCGCAGTGTTCTGGTACGTTACAGTGCGATGCAGATGTACCAGCTAGTCAATGATGTCGAGTCCTATAAAGAGTTTCTCCCTGGTTGCGTTGGCGGCAAGGTGTTGGAGTTTGATGGCAAAACCATGCTGGCGTCGGTAGATATCAGTAAAGCCGGGATCAGCAAGACCTTTACCACCCGTAATCAGGTGGTGGAGGGTAAAAGTATTGAGCTGCAACTGGAGAATGGCCCTTTCAAGTATTTGACCGGTCATTGGTATTTTACTGAGTTGGCAGAAGATGCATGTAAGGTGGAGTTTGAGTTGAATTTTGAGTTCTCCAGCGCCTTGGTGGGTATGGCATTCGGCAAGGTATTCAAAGAGCTGGTTACCTCTATGGTTACGGCTTTTACTCAAAGGGCGAAGGAAGTATACAGTGGCAAGTGAACAGGAAAAATTCAGTGTCGATGTTATTTATGCCTTACCGACACAACAGAAAGTGATCAGTGTTTCCGTGACGCCGGGTACCAGTTTTATCGAGGCTGTGCGTCAGAGTAACATCCAGGCTTTTTTCCCTGAGATTGACTTGGAAACGGTGAAACTCGGCACCTTCAGCCGTCAGGTCAAACACGATGACGAAGTTGAACCCGGGCAGAGAATTGAAATCTATCGTCCTTTGATTGCCGACCCTAAAGAGGTACGCCGTAAGCGTGCCGAGAAGGCCGCGGAGGAAGGGCGGATCAATAAAGTGACCGGCGCCAAAATCAACTGAGTTACTTTGCTGAATCCAAGACATTAAAAAAGCGCCAACAGGCGCTTTTTTAATGTCTTGGATTCAAGTTTAGGCGTAAGCCATTACTTACGGTCCTGTTCGTGTTTATTCATTTTGGTTGGATCCTGCTCTTCAACCAAAGGTTTTTCATCGCCGCGTTGCTGTGGGATCTGCGGCGTCAGCTCAGGGCTGTTGGCCATTGGCAGGCTACTTTGTTCCAGCGGGGTATTGAATTCATTACTCAGTTCGTAATCCCCTGTGACCTTGGCCAATTGATCGCCACTAAAGTGCAGGATCAGTTCTTTATGGGTAATGCTGGCATCACGACCACTCTTGTAATGGTAAACATAGTACCAGGTATCATCCTTGAAGCTGTCCCGCAGTACAGGACGCCCAAGCACAAATTCCACCTGCTCCTTGGTCATGTCGATGCGTAGCTTTTCCACCTGCTGAGGCTCCATATAGTTGCCCTGTGGAATATCAGGCTTGTACACCAGCCAGTCAAAGACACTGCAGGCACTGAGTGAGAGGGTGAGCGCACTAACGCTCAGCAGGGTAAGACTTTGCTTTTTAATTGACATTGAATGTGCTACTTCATGAAAAACTGTCGGCCATAATACCCAAGCCCAGCCCGTGCTGACAAGGGCTATTGACTCGGCGCTTGAGGCTTCGACAACATAAAAGTGACTTGGTTCGTCTCGCTGTTGCAAAATTGTTGTTTTGGCTCAAATTAACCTCTGGAAAATAGAATAAATTCACGGGAGGGGCTTATTTTAGTCGCTTCGGACAAAATCGGTGCCAGATCGACTAACAAGAAATTTTGAACTCGCTTTACCGGCTTGCAATAAGCCTGCTGCAGCATTGAAAACCATTTGTATTTAAAAGACTTATTTTTAAATACGTTCAAAATTTCGGTTATCAAGGCCCATAAAGCTGGCTATACTGAAACTCCCGTGATAGGCCCAAGTAAAAGCTGCTTTGGGTCATTTAAATCATCCATGCCTTTTATCCCTGTATATAAGTGTGGCAAACAACAGCCTTCTATTGCTATTTGTTAAGGAGTCTCGATGGAACAGGCCGGCATCTTTACCTCAGTGCTCATGTTTTTGCTCGCTGCCGTGGTGTTGGTTCCACTTGGCAAGCGCTTTGGTATAGGCCCCATACTTTCTTACCTTGCCGCCGGTGTACTGCTTGGACCGGGCGGTATTGCTGTGGTTTCCGAGCCGGCAGCTGTGCTTCATTTTGCCGAGCTTGGGGTGATCCTCATGCTGTTTGTCATGGGGCTTGAATTGACTCCTGGCAAACTCTGGGAACTTCGCAGTGCCATATTCGGCCTCGGCAGTGGTCAGTTACTGCTGTCCTGGGCAGTGGTCAGCGCTTTGGCATTCGGTGTCGGGCTTTCCATCGAAGCCGCTATTATTGTTGGCGCAGCGCTATCCCTGTCTTCTACAGCATTTGCGGTGCAATTAATGAATGAGCAGCGACTGCTCACCACACCAGTAGGTCGTGACGCCTTTGGGGTGTTGCTGATGCAGGATCTGGCGGTGATCCCCATGATGCTGCTGATTGCCTATCTGTCGCCAAGCGGCGCCGATCCGGCTCATCATGCCGTGCCCTGGTATTGGACCTGTTTGGCGCTCTTGGGATTTTTGCTGGTGGGGAAATACCTGCTTCCCAAAGTATTGCAGTTGGTGGCGGCCAGTGGGGTGCGCGAAGTGCTGACGGCGTTTTCGTTATTGCTGGTGATGGGCAGCGCGGCGCTAATGGCCTGGCTAGGGCTTTCGGCCGGTATGGGGGCGTTTTTAGCCGGTATCATGCTGGCCAACTCGGGTTATCGCCATCAGCTTGAAACCGATATTGAGCCTTTCAAGGGCTTGCTTTTGGGGCTGTTTTTCATGGCTGTAGGCATGACCATGGATCTGGGCTTACTGCTGAAGGAGCCTTTGGCGTTGTTGGGGATCCTCTTTGGCATGCTGGCGGTGAAGACTTTGGTACTTATGTTGCTTGGGAAGTTTAGACACCATACCTGGCGCAGTGCCATGGTGTTGGGGTTGATCTTGGCCGAAGGCGGTGAATTTGCTTTTGTATTGCTTTCCCAGGCACAGTTGTCAGGGCTTTTATCTGAGAAAATCAGCCAGATGTTGGTATTGGCTATAGGCTTGTCGATGGCGATAACGCCTTATTTGCTGAAGTTGTTCAGGTTGCTTGGCAAACCGGTGGAAGCGAGCCGTTTACCTGATGTGATAGAAGGGTCAGAAAGTGAAGTGGTCATCGCCGGTTTTGGCCGTATGGGGCAGATCACCGGCCGTATTTTGGCATCCTCAGGGATCCCGTTTGTGGCGCTGGATAAAGATGCCCGCCATGTGGACGTGGTGCGCCAATTTGGTGGTGAAGTGTATTTTGGTGATGCCAAGCGGCTCGATATGCTGTTTTCGGCCGGTTTGCCCAAGGCGCGGGTGATCCTGGTAGCGGTCAACAATGTGGAAGATTCATTGCAGATAGTGACTCAGGTGAAGACGCACTTTCCCCATGTGGCCGTGGTCGCCAGGGCCCGTGACCGTAACCATGCCTATCGTTTGATGAGTCTTGGGGTGACGTCGGTATTTCGGGAAACCTTCGGTTCGGCCCTCAGTGCCAGTGAGAGTGTGTTGCAAACACTGGGACTCAGTCAGGTTCAAGCCAATGAGCGGGTGAAGATATTTGCCGAGCACGACAAGGCACAGGTTGAGGCCGGGGCCAAGCACAAGGATGATCTTAAGGCGCTTATTCGCTTGTCCAATAAGGGCAGGGCAGAGCTGGAGTCCTTGATGCGGGCTGATAAAGACAAGGGGCTATAATAGAAGGCGCGAACAAGTCCTATGTGCGGTCTGGGGTGGCGTACTGACCGGCAAGCTAAGCTTTACAACAGAGACCACCGCGAGGAATTATTCGTATTTTTTAAGCGTGGTCGGGTAAATGATAGCTTGTCTTAACATTCTTGCTTGGATGCTTGGATGCTTGGATGCTTGGATGCTTGGATGCTTGGATGCTTGGATGCTTGGTTTAAGTTTTGGGCAGTTTGTATTCGGCTTATGGTGAGTTTAGCTTGGTCAGGTTCTATACCCGCTCATTACTATCTCAAGCCTTATTGGAGTGACTGTTTCAAGCGTACGGTTGCAGTTTGGCGTGGATAAAGGGCTGATAGACATCAAAGAGGTACAAAAAATCCGATGACCAGAGGTCATCGGATTTGGACTTTTAACCACTTAGATTTAACGCTTGTCCAGTTCCACGAAGTCGCGGGAAGTCGCACCTGTGTAGAGCTGACGTGGACGGCTGATCTTGTGACCAGGCTGATCCAGCATTTCTTTCCAGTGGGCAATCCAGCCAACAGTACGAGCCAGGGCAAAGATAACGGTAAACATGGAGGTTGGAATACCAATCGCCTTCATGATGATACCTGAGTAGAAGTCGACGTTTGGATAGAGCTTCTTGGAGATGAAGTACTCATCTTCCAGGGCGATACGCTCAAGTTCCATGGCAACATCCAGCAGAGGGTCGTTAACCTTGAGTTCGGCCAGCACTTCGTGACAGGTTTCACGCATCACTTTGGCGCGTGGATCGAAGTTTTTGTAAACCCTGTGACCGAAGCCCATCAGACGGAAAGGATCATCCTTGTCTTTGGCGCGTTCGATAAACTCAGGGATGCGATCCACAGTACCGATTTCTTCCAGCATACGCAGACAAGCTTCGTTGGCACCACCATGGGCAGGTCCCCACAGCGAAGCGATACCGGCAGCGATACAGGCAAATGGGTTAGCACCCGAAGAGCCCGCCAGACGCACGGTTGAGGTTGAAGCGTTCTGCTCGTGATCGGCGTGCAGGATAAAGATGCGATCC
The DNA here is from genome assembly GCF_007636515.1 of Shewanella sp. MSW. Classification (NCBI taxonomy): domain Bacteria; kingdom Pseudomonadati; phylum Pseudomonadota; class Gammaproteobacteria; order Alteromonadales; family Shewanellaceae; genus Shewanella; species Shewanella sp. MSW. Next base: position 55,753 of record NZ_LVDR01000015.1, on the reverse strand, counting down.
ATGGCACGTTCCACAATCGGGTTCACCTTGTATTCTTCACAAGGTACAGCGAACATCATCGACAGGAAGTTACCGGCATAGCTCAGGTCGTTGCGTGGGTACACGAACGGCTGTCCTATGGAGTACTTGTAGCACATGGCGGCAATGGTTGGCATCTTGGAAACCAGGCGGAAGGCTGCAATTTCACGATGACGGGCATCGTTGACATCCAAAGAGTCCTGATAGAAAGAAGACAAAGCGCCTGTCACGCCACAAAGCATGGCCATTGGGTGAGCGTCACGACGGAAGCCTCTGAAGAAGGAGGCCAACTGCTCGTGCACCATGGTATGAGTTTTAACTGTGTAGGCGAATTTTTCATACTCTGCCTTACTTGGCAGCTCGCCGTACAACAGCAGGTAACAGAGATCCAGGTAGTCGGATTCTGTCGCCAGTTGATCTATCGGATAGCCACGGTGTAACAATACACCCTGCGCACCATCGATATAGGTAATTGCAGATTCACAGGAGGCCGTCGCGAGAAATCCTGGATCAAAGGTAAAGTAGCCTTTACTGCCGAGTTTACTGATATCGATTACGTCGAAACCAGCAGTTCCTTGTTTCACTGGCAGTTCAATCGAGTCGTTCCCTGGTAATTCCAATTTGGCTTTTAAATCAGCCATACCCCGTTCTCCTTACTTCATTCTTATGTGAGTGCGGCATGTCAAACGGCCATTACTTTACAGCCAATCCAGATCACATTTCAATTTAAATAAGCGTTTAAATTCGTTAGACCATGGTATAGGTAAGACCAATTTCCCTGATAACACCAGCACTTATCCTGTAAAAAGGGCAAAAAAACAAAATTTGGATAATGTGATGTTTGTATTTGACATTTACGACGAGTATACTTGCTGCGGCTCGCAAGAGCTACAAACGGCGGGCTTGGTTAGCATATCACTAATTAACTAATTTTGTGTGTTGTCAACAAGTTAGCTTTTTGTTTCAACCTTCTATTGTGAAACCCTTCTCTGTGACTTCAGTCACAGAACTGTGTAAGAGCAAAATCGGTTCACATAACAAAAAAAATGCTCAATGGAGCTGAGTGAGCAGAACGTGAAAAAGCAAAGACCTGTCCATTTAGATCTGCAGACCATTCGCTTCCCGGCGACTGCAATTGTGTCCATTCTGCACCGGGTATCCGGTGTGATCATGCTGTTCGCTGTTGGTATACTCCTCTGGTTGCTGAACGCCTCGCTGGCGTCGGCCGAGAGTTTCCAAGGCGTACAATCTCTGTTAGACAACTTCGTGGTGAAGTTTATCCTGTGGGGCATTCTGACCGCACTGGCTTATCATTTGCTGGGCGGCTTGCGTCACCTGGTAATGGATACCGGTCGTTGGGAAGAGCTACCTTCGGGTAAGGCATCGGCCAAGGCAGTATTTGTCCTGACCGCAGTGTTTTCTGTATTAGCGGGGATCTGGGTATGGTAACCAATGCAGCGAGTTTTGGACGCAGTGGTGTTCATGACTTCATCCTATTACGCGCAAGTGCCGTCATTCTGGCCGTTTACACTATATTCCTGGTCGGATTTGCAGCTTGCAGTTCACCTCTCACCTACGATGTCTGGCATGGGCTGTTTGCTTCACTGCCGATGAAAGTCTTTACTCTGCTGGCGCTTATTGCGCTGCTTATCCATGCCTGGATCGGTATTTGGCAGGTACTGACTGACTACGTCAAAAACGTAGCACTGCGTGGGGTTTTACAGTTTGTCTTTGTCGTGACAGCCTTTACTTATCTGGCGTCGGGCATAGTAATAGTGTGGGGTGTTTAAGTGGCTATTCCAGTACGCGAGTTTGACGCTGTCGTGATTGGTGCCGGTGGTGCCGGCATGCGCGCAGCACTGCAGATTTCTCAAGAGGGCAAGAGCTGTGCGCTCCTGTCCAAGGTTTTTCCTACACGTTCTCACACGGTTTCGGCTCAGGGCGGGATCACTGTTGCTCTGGGTAATGCCCACGAGGACAACTGGGAACACCATATGTATGACACGGTAAAAGGTTCCGACTTCATCGGCGACCAGGATGCCATCGAGTACATGTGTCAGACCGGCCCTGAAGCGGTTATCGAGTTGGAGCAGATGGGTCTGCCATTCTCCCGCTTTGAAAACGGCACTATTTATCAGCGCCCTTTCGGCGGTCAATCCAAGAATTTCGGTGGTGAGCAGGCGGCTCGTACCGCGGCTGCGGCCGACCGTACCGGCCACGCGCTGCTACACTGCCTGTATCAGCAGAACGTTAAGAACAAGACTCAGGTATTTTCCGAGTGGTATGCCCTGGATCTGGTTAAAAACGAAGACGGTGCCATCGTAGGTTGTACTGCAATCGAAATTGAAACCGGTGAAATCGTTTACTTCAAAGCCAAGGCCACTGTATTGGCTACCGGCGGTGCCGGTCGTATCTTTGCTTCTACTACCAATGCTCACATCAACACAGGTGATGGTGTTGGTATGGCTGCCCGTGCCGGGGTTCAGCTGCAGGACATGGAAATGTGGCAGTTCCACCCAACCGGGATTGCCGGTGCCGGTGTTCTGGTGACTGAAGGTTGTCGTGGTGAGGGTGGTTACCTGCTCAATAAAGACGGCGAACGCTTCATGGAGCGCTATGCGCCCAACGCCAAAGACCTGGCTTCACGCGACGTGGTTGCCCGTTCCATGATGACAGAGATTCGTGAAGGCCGCGGTTGTGAAGGTCCTATGGGCCCACACCTGAAGCTGAAGCTGGACCATCTGGGCAAAGAAACCCTGGAAGCGCGTCTACCTGGTGTATGTGAACTATCCCGTACCTTTGCTCACATAGATCCCGCCGATGGCCCAATTCCGGTTATCCCAACTTGTCACTATATGATGGGTGGTTTGCCAACCAAGGTATCCGGTCAGGTGATCCATAAGAACGCCGATGGTACTGAAGAAGATATCAAGGGTCTGTTCGCCGTGGGCGAAATTGCTTGTGTATCGGTTCATGGTGCTAACCGTCTGGGTGGTAACTCACTGCTCGACTTGGTAGTGTTCGGTCGTGCAGCCGGTCAACATCTGGGTAAAGCGCTGGATGAAACCGCAGATCCCAAAGCTGCGACTGAAGCCGACATTCAGAAGTCTCTTGAGCGTCTGAATCGTTGGGAAAGCAATAAAGACGGTGAAGATCCGGCGGTTATCCGTAAAGATCTGCAGATGTGCATGCAACTGAACTTTTCGGTATTCCGTAGCGGTGATGCCATGGCCGAAGGCCTGAAAGAACTGCAGAAAATTCGTGAGCGTCTGGCCAATGCCAAGCTATCTGACAACTCCAGAGAGTTCAACACTCAGCGTATCGAGTGTTTGGAACTGGATAACCTGATGGCAACAGCTATCGCATCTGCTTACGCAGCCAACTTCCGTACCGAGAGCCGTGGTGCTCACAGCCGTGAAGACTTCCCTGAGCGTGATGACGCCAACTGGCTGTGTCACAGCCTGTTTGACCCAGTCAACGAAACCATGTCCACCCGTGAAGTGAACATGGCGCCCAAGACACGTGAAGCCTTCCCGCCGAAGAAGCGTACCTACTAAGGAGTTGCGAAGATGAAATTGGATATTGCAGTTTATCGCTACAATCCTGATGTAGACACTAAACCCTACATGCAGGATTACAGCCTGGAAGTGGCCGAAGGCACCGATATGATGGTATTGGATGCCCTGCTCAAGCTTAAAGAGCAGGACCCAAGCCTGTCTTTCCGTCGCTCTTGCCGTGAGGGGGTTTGTGGTTCCGACGGCATGAATATGAACGGTAAAAACGGTCTGGCCTGTATCACGCCTGTATCTGCATTCAAGGGCAAGAAGATTGAAATCCGTCCTCTGCCCGGTATGCCTGTGGTGCGTGATTTGGTGGTTGACCTGAGTCAGTTTTACAAGCAATACGAGAAGATCAAGCCGTACCTCATCAATGATGAGAAGAAGCCGGCCCGTGAACATCTGCAGTCACCGGAGGAGCGTGCTCACCTGGATGGTCTGTATGAATGTATCATGTGTGCTTGTTGTTCTACGGCTTGCCCGTCATTCTGGTGGAACCCGGATAAGTTTGTTGGCCCCAGTGGTCTGCTGCATGCCTATCGTTTCTTGATAGACAGCCGAGATACTGCGACCGAGGAGCGTCTGAGCGAGCTGGATGATGCATACAGCGTCTTCCGTTGCCACGGCATTATGAACTGTGTGGATGTTTGTCCGAAAGGCTTGAACCCAACCAAGGCCATCGGACACATCAAGTCCATGTTGCTGAAGCGGGCTGTATAAATGCAAGACGACGAGCTTAATCCAATAATTACATAGGCTCGTGGGGAGTCACTTTCTCTGGGCAGAAAGTGGCTCTTTTGTGTGTAAAGGACTACAAAAGGCCGTAACATCCGGATGTCCCAGGGGCGGCTGAGACCCTGCCAAGGCAGGGAAAATATGGCTAAGCACGTGTATCAAGTTTGAAAGGATAAGAAATGCACCAAGGCAGCATGAAAGCCTGGCTCGAATCATCTCACTTGAGTGGGGCGAACTCGACCTACGTTGAAGAGATGTATGAAGCCTACCAAGAAGACCCCACCTCGGTATCTGACGACTGGCGTGCGGTGTTTGAGCAACTCCCTCCCGTGAACGGTGCCTCTGCTGATGTACCCGAAGCTTCTCACTCCAAGATCCGTGACTATTTTCGCTCCCTCGCACAGGAAGGCCGCAGTAAAGGTACCAGCCGCGTGTCCGATCCTGATGTCGATGCCAAGCAGGTAAAAGTTCTGCAATTGATCAATGCCTACCGTTTCCGTGGTCACCAGAGTGCCAATCTGGACCCGTTGGAACTGTGGAAGCGCGACACAGTTGCCGAATTGGATCCGGCGTTCCACGGCTTGACCAGTGAGGACATGGAGCGGGAATTCAACACAGGTTCTTTTGCTTATGGCGGTGACACCCTGAAATTGGGTGAGCTGGTGAAGGCGCTCAAGGCGACCTATTGCGGCTCTATCGGCGCCGAATATATGCATATCACCGACACCGAAGAGAAACGTTGGATCCAGCAACGTCTCGAACCTTCACTGGGTAAGGGCAGCTATGATAAGGCAGTCAAGACCCGGATCCTTGAAGGATTGAATGCCGCCGAAGGCATGGAAAAGTATTTGGGTGCCAAATTCCCCGGCGCCAAGCGCTTCTCCCTCGAAGGGGGTGATGCACTGGTGCCTATGATGCGCGAAATTATCTATCGTGCCGGTGAAGCGGGTACCAAAGAGATAGTCGTGGGCATGGCTCACCGAGGCCGTCTTAACGTTTTGGTTAACATTCTGGGCAAGCGTCCTGCCGAACTCTTCGATGAGTTTGCCGGCAAGCATCATGAGACGCTGGGTTCAGGGGACGTTAAGTACCATCAGGGCTTCTCTTCCGATTTTGAAACACCAGGTGGCAATGTTCACCTGGCATTGGCGTTTAACCCCTCACATCTGGAAATCGTTAACCCGGTCGTGATGGGCTCGGTGCGCGCCAGACTGGATCGCCGCGGCAGTGAAGATGGCTTGCAGGTAATGCCAATTACCATTCATGGTGACTCGGCCATTGCCGGACAGGGTATTGTGCAAGAGACATTTAACATGTCTCAGACCCGTGGCTTTAAAGTCGGCGGCTCTATCCGCATCGTGGTCAACAACCAGGTGGGCTTTACCACCTCCAACCACCAGGATGTGCGTTCTACCGAATACTGTACCGATATCGCCAAGATGGTGCAGGCGCCAATTTTTCATGTTAATGCCGACGATCCTGAGGCCGTAGCTTTTGTCTCTCAGTTGGCCGTGGATTACCGCAACACCTTTAAGCGTGATGTGGTTATCGAATTGGTATGTTATCGCCGTCACGGCCACAACGAGGCCGATGAGCCCAGTGCGACTCAGCCACTGATGTACGCCAAGATCAAGAAGCACCCAACGCCACGTAAGATCTACGCCGACAAGTTGATTGCCGAGAACAGCATTGCGGCCGACGATGTTACCGCCATGATCAATAACTATCGTGATGCCCTGGATCAAGGGGATTGTGTGGTCAAAGAGTGGCGTCCAATGACGCTGCACACTGTGGACTGGACTCCTTATTTGAACCGCGAATGGGATGAGTCGTTTGAATCCGGTATGACGCTGGAGCGTCTGCAGAATCTGGCCGACAAGATAAGCTATGTACCTGAGAGTCATAAGCTGCACTCACGGGTTGCCAAGATATACAACGACCGCGTTGCGATGGCCAAAGGCGAGAAGCTGATGGACTGGGGCTTTGCCGAGACTCTGGCCTATGCCAGCATCCTCGAGGACAAGCAAAGAGTCAGGATCACCGGGCAGGACTCGGGTCGTGGCACCTTCTTCCATCGCCACGCCGTGCTGCACAACCAGAACGATGGCACGACGTACCTGCCGCTGCGCCATGTGGCGAAAGAGCAGGGCCCTATTGACATCACCGACTCAGTGTTGTCTGAAGCCTCAGTGCTGGCGTTCGAGTACGGTTATGCCACAGCTGAGCCGGGTGGCCTGACTATCTGGGAAGCCCAATTCGGTGACTTTGCCAACTGTGCCCAGGTGGTTATTGACCAGTTCCTGTCATCTGGTGAGCAGAAGTGGGGCCGTCTGTGCGGTTTGACCATGTTGCTGCCACACGGCTATGAAGGTCAGGGGCCTGAGCACTCAAGTGCTCGTCTGGAGCGTTTCTTGCAGCTGTGCGCCAACCACAATATGCAGGTTTGTGTGCCTTCGACTCCGGCTCAGGTCTACCACATGCTGCGTCGTCAGGTGGTGCGTCCAATGCGTCGTCCGCTGGTGGTTATGTCTCCCAAGTCGCTGCTGCGTCATCCGCTGGCAGTGTCTTCCCTGGACGAGCTGGCCAACGGTCAATTCCAGAACGTTATCGGTGAAATCGATACTCTGGATGCCGCCAAGGTTGATCGCGTAGTGTTCTGTAGCGGTAAGGTTTACTACGAGCTGCTGGAGCGTCGCCGCAAAGAGAATATCGATAATGTCGCTTTGGTGCGGGTAGAGCAGTTGTATCCCTTCCCACACGAAGAGATGGCAGTCGCCCTGAAAGATTATCAGCATGTGACCGACTTTGTTTGGTGTCAGGAAGAGCCTCAGAACCAAGGTGCCTGGTATTGCAGCCAGCATCATTTCTGGGCAGCCATTCCAAAAGGTGCCCAGCTCAGCTACGCTGGCCGTGACGCCTCTGCAGCGCCGGCTTGTGGCTATCCTGAGTTGCATACGCATCAGCAGGAATCACTGATCACTAGCGCATTAAAACTGAAGTAATAGAAATTTATACAAAAAGGAAAGCTTTCCATGAGTATCGAAATCAAGGTACCTGTACTGCCCGAATCTGTTGCCGACGCGACTATCGCCACTTGGCACGTTAAGCCTGGTGAGCCGGTTTCCCGTGATCAGAACCTGGTTGATATTGAAACAGATAAAGTGGTGTTGGAAGTTGTAGCACCCGAAGATGGTCAGATCAGCGAACTGCTGTTCCAGGAAGGGGATACCGTCCTGGCCGAACAGGTTATCGCCAACTTCGTCGCCGGCGCTGTTGCCGGTCAGGAAGTGAGCAAAGAGCAGGCTGAAGCCGCAGCCCCTAAGGCTGAAGAAGCCGCGGCAGAAAACAACGATGCCCTGAGCCCATCAGTACGTCGCCTGATAGCCGAACACAACCTGGATGCCGCTAAAATCAAGGGCACAGGTGTGGGTGGCCGTATCACCAAAGAAGACGTGGAAGCCTTTGTTAAGTCAGGCTCTGCCAAGCCGGCTGCAGCTGCTGCCACAGCACCTGTGACCCTGGCGGGCGATCGCAGCGAGAAACGCGTACCTATGACGCGTCTGCGCAAGACTATCGCCACTCGTCTGCTGGAAGCCAAGAACTCCACCGCCATGCTGACCACCTTCAACGAGGTCAACATGAAGCCTATCATGGACATCCGTAAGAAGTATCAGGAAGTCTTTGAGAAGAAGCACGGCATCCGTCTTGGCTTTATGTCTTTCTACGTGAAAGCAGTAACCGAAGCGCTGAAGCGTTATCCAGAAGTCAACGCTTCTATCGATGGCAGCGACATCCTGTACCACAACTACTTCGATGTCAGCATCGCCGTTTCCACGCCTCGTGGCCTGGTAACGCCTGTGCTGCGCGACACAGATACCATGAGCCTGGCCGATATCGAGAAAGCGGTTCGCGAACTGGCTATTAAAGGTCGTGACGGCAAGCTGACAGTGGAAGATATGACAGGTGGTAACTTCACTGTGACCAACGGCGGTGTGTTTGGCTCTTTGATGTCGACGCCTATTCTGAACCTGCCACAGAGCGCAATCCTCGGCATGCATGCCATCAAGGACCGCCCAATGGCAGTCAATGGTCAGGTGGAAATCCTGCCCATGATGTACCTTGCTCTCTCATATGACCATCGCATCATTGATGGTCGTGAGTCAGTTGGCTTCCTGGTGACTATTAAGGATCTGCTGGAAGACCCAACTCGTCTGCTGCTGGACTTGTAAGCGCCGCCAGACAATAACCTCGTGACTGGCCCCTCGGGGCCGGTTGGATTTAAAACGTAGTATACGGATAGATCATCATGAATTTGCATGAGTATCAGGCAAAAGCCCTATTTGCCGAATATGGTTTACCAGTGTCAGAAGGCTATGCTTGTGACACAGCTCAGGAAGCTGTTGAAGCAGCCGGTCGCATTGGCGGAAACATGTGGGTAGTCAAGTGCCAGGTGCACGCTGGTGGCCGCGGTAAAGCAGGTGGCGTTAAAGTCACTGGCGACAAAGAAGAGATCAGAGCCTTTGCCGAACATTGGCTGGGCAAGAATCTGGTCACTTATCAGACTGATGAAAAAGGTCAGCCGGTTGCCAAGATCCTGGTTGAAAGCTGCACTGATATCGCCAACGAACTCTATCTGGGTGCCGTTGTCGACCGTGGCACTCGCCGCGTCGTGTTTATGGCTTCTACCGAAGGTGGTGTGGAAATCGAAAAGGTGGCCGAAGAGACCCCTGAGCTGATCCACAAAGCCATTATCGACCCTATCACAGGTCCTCAGCCTTTCCAGGCGCGTGACCTTGGCTTTAAGCTGGGTCTGAACCCAACTCAAATCAAGCAGTTCACCAAGATCTTCATGGGTCTGGCGACCATGTTCCTGGAGCATGACTTTGCCCTGCTGGAGATCAACCCTCTGGTGATCACCACAGAAGGCAACCTGCACTGCCTGGACGGCAAGATTGGCGTAGATGGTAACGCTCTGTTCCGTCAGCCAAAGATCAAAGACATGCATGATCCTTCACAAGACGACCCACGTGAAGCCCACGCAGCCAAGTTCGAACTGAACTATGTGGCTCTGGACGGTAACGTAGGTTGCATGGTAAACGGTGCCGGTCTGGCCATGGGTACCATGGATATCGTTAACCTGCATGGCGGCAAGCCAGCCAACTTCCTCGACGTAGGTGGCGGCGCGACCAAAGAACGTGTTGCCGAAGCCTTCAAGATCATTCTGTCTGACAGCAATGTGAAGGCCGTTCTGGTGAACATTTTCGGTGGTATCGTGCGTTGTGACATGATCGCCGAAGGTATTATCGGTGCAGTGAAAGAAGTCGGTGTGAAAGTGCCTGTGGTTGTGCGTCTGGAAGGTACCAACGCCGAGCTGGGCTCTAAAGTACTCGCCGAATCAGGTTTGGATATCATTGCTGCGACAAGTCTGACCGACGCTGCTCAGCAAGTAGTTAAAGCTGCGGAGGGCAAATAATGTCTGTTTTAATCAACAAAGATACCAAGGTTATCTGCCAGGGTTTCACCGGTGGTCAGGGGACTTTTCATTCTGAGCAGGCGATTGCCTACGGTACTCAGATGGTCGGCGGTGTGTCTCCTGGTAAAGGCGGCACCACTCACTTGGGCTTGCCAGTATTCAACACAGTGAAAGACGCTGTTGCCGCCACCGGCGCCACTGCATCTGTTATCTATGTTCCTGCGCCTTTCTGTAAAGATGCTATCCTGGAAGCCATAGATGGCGGTATCGAGCTTATCGTTTGTATTACCGAAGGTATTCCGACGCTGGATATGCTGCAGGTAAAAGTGAAGCTGGAAGAAACCGGCGTGCGCATGATAGGTCCTAACTGCCCAGGTGTTATCACCCCCGGCGAATGTAAAATAGGCATCATGCCAGGTCACATCCACAAGCCAGGTAAAGTGGGTATCGTTTCCCGCAGCGGTACTCTGACTTACGAAGCCGTTAAGCAGACTACTGACGAAGGTTTCGGCCAGTCTACCTGTGTGGGCATTGGTGGTGACCCGATCCCTGGTACCAACTTCATCGACGTACTGGAAATGTTCCAGAACGATCCTCAGACCGAGGCCATAGTGATGATAGGTGAAATCGGCGGTACTGCCGAAGAAGAAGCGGCGGCTTACATCAAGGCCAACGTTACCAAGCCAGTGGTCTCTTATATTGCCGGTGTGACTGCGCCAGCAGGTAAGCGTATGGGCCATGCAGGCGCCATCATTGCCGGTGGTAAGGGTACTGCTGCCGACAAGTTCGCCGCTCTGGAAGCAGCGGGCGTGACTACCGTACGCTCGCTGGCCGAAATCGGCAGCGCGCTGCGTGAGAAAACCGGCTGGTAAGCACAGTCGTTAAGCTCACAAAAGGCGCCGCGAGGCGCCTTTTTTATTGGCTGCTGTGATGAAGCTCTGATGCCTCCGGCTGGATATTTGATTGGGAAAAGGTTAGATTGGGGCTTGGCTATTCCTTCGGGGAGTCTTGGTGCATTAATGTGCTAAAAATATAAAAAATTCAAATTGTTATTAATCATCTCTCTTGGGGTTGTCGCTTTGTTGTTATCCGGAGCCGAGTCGTGGGTTGCGCCAAGACAGCCACTGACGCGGGTATCCGAGCCAACTCAGAGGGTTTGATTTCGTGTTAACACCATTTCAGCGCCGTATTGGTTCGCCCGATGCGGCGCTGAAGTGCAATTCGGGGGCGAAAGCGTTCGAAGATCAAGCTGAATTTGTCTGAAACGCCTGTCAGGCGATTTTCAGCGATTGGGTATTGGCGTCAACCCTCAATGGGGGAAGGGATGACCCGATGTGGGGCCGCTCAGGCGGCTTTTCTGAAAAGTAGAGGATTGCTGTGAGTACACAACCTAATATAGTAATTTCTGAAGTGGATATGGATCGCCTGGAGCGTTTGCTGGAGTCATTGCCGGCGAATGCCTTTCCCGGCCATCAAGCACTCGAGGCTGAACTGGAGCGGGCAGAAATCAGGCCATCCAAGGAGATGCCGGATAATGTAGTAACCATGAACTCTGAAGTCCGTTTTCGTATGTCCTCTTCAAATGAAGAGTTCACCTTGCGCCTGGTTTATCCAAAAGATGCCGATGGCAGCGCCGGTAAAATTTCGATTCTGGCACCTGTTGGCGGCGCCTTGTTGGGCTTGGCCCAGGGAGATGAAATCGAATGGCCGGGTCCCGGTGGTGGCATGGTGAAAGTGCGGATTGAAGAGATCATCTATCAACCGGAACGTTCTGGTGATTTTCACCGCTAGGCACCGGAGCCGGTAAGGCTTTGGACGGATACGAGAGTGATTGTTCTTCAGGTCACTCGGAATGTACCAACGACAGGGAAAGGAGATAAAGATGAAGCAGTACTTTGTCCACAATGGTTTTTCTGCCGGCAGCGGTAAATTACCGGCGGATCCACAGTTGATCAGTGAACATGATGCCGACAAGCTGATGCAGTTTGCCGGTCTGGAGCCCAAGCATGTGGGTAATCTGACGCCTCCGGCGCAGTTCGCCGAAGAGGGAGATTGGTTATTTCGGCTTTTCGCCAATAACCGTTTTCTTTGTTATGCGGACCCGATGCTTTTCAGTCATGCCTGCCCAAGGAAGAAGGGTGAGCCTTTGGCTTTGAATTGGTAATTTCAAGATTACCGACAATAAAAAACCAGCGCTTGGCGCTGGTTTTTTTAATTATCACTCTTGGCCGTGATCGCACTTGTCGTTGGTGCAGACGCCATAGAGGTAGAGGCTGTGATTGGTGAGCTTGATATTGTGTCGCATGGCAATTTCATGCTGACGACGCTCGATAAGGTCATCAGAAAACTCGATCACTTTGCCACAGCTCAGGCACACCAGGTGATCATGATGATGTTGGGTGGAGAGTTCAAATACGGCTTTGCCACTTTCGAAGTGGTGGCGGCTGACAATGCCGGCATCGTCAAACTGATTTAATACCCGATAAACAGTAGCCAAACCTATCTCTTCGCCGATATCCAGCAATTTCTTATATAAGTCTTCGGCACTGATATGCTGGTTTTCCGGTTCTTGCATCAGCTCCAGGATTTTGACTCGTGGCAGGGTGATTTTCAAACCCGCTTTCTTCAGCGCTTGATTTCCATCTGTCATGGCTAATCTCTTGATTGCAGAACCCTTGGTATTACACATAGGTTCGTCCGTGGATAATAGACCCCATTATATGTGTACTGTTCTAAAACTTAAACCTCTGATCCGGCTTTTGGTACTTCTGTGGGGTAACTTAGCTATAATCGGCATAATTTTGAATAAAAACAAGCAATTTAAGCATACATTTTGTATGGTTATACCAAGGCATAATTGCGCTGTTGAGTCGCTATTGGCAGGATGGCAGAAAAACAAAAGGATACCAGATGCATCGTCGAATCGTGATTTTAACCGGCGCCGGGATCTCTGCCGAGTCCGGTTTACGTACCTTCAGGGATCAAGATGGCCTGTGGGAAGAACATCATATCGAGGATGTGGCGACTCCTGAAGGTTATGAACGTGACCCTGAGCTGGTTGAACGTTTTTACAATGGTCGTTGGCAACAACTGCATTCGGGCAATATAGAACCCAACGCTGCTCATACGGCGCTCTCTCGCCTTGAGCAAGAGTTTGAGGGGGAGCTGCTTATTGTCACCCAAAACATAGACGATCTGCACGAGAGAGCAGGCTCCAGGCGCTTGCTGCATATGCACGGCGAGCTTTCCAAAGGGCGTTGTCCGCGCTCCCGGCAAACTTTTACATTGCACGAACCCTTCGGGCCTGAGAATACCTGCACTTGCTGTATTCCAGCTCAGCGTTTGCGGCCTCACGTGGTTTGGTTCGGTGAAATGCCTCTGGGAATGGATAGAATTCACGATGCGCTGGATCACTGCGATCTCTTCATTGCCATTGGCACCTCTGGCACTGTCTATCCCGCTGCCGGTTTTGTCGATAGCGCCAATCACCATGGTGCGCTCACCGTTGAGGTCAATCTGATGCCGGCAGACAGACACAGCCAGTTTCAGATCCATTTACAAGGAAAGGCCAGTGAGATGGTAGCGCCACTGGTGGAGCGTATTCTTGCGGGTCAGTCTATCTGTAACCAAACCGGGCATAACTGATGCCTGAGCCACGTACTATCGATGGTAACAGTCGCTTGGCGATCATAATGCGCGGTCTGCCGGGTAGCGGCAAATCCTACTGGGTTCGTCAGTTTATCCAGGAACTATCTGTAGAGCTTGTACAGTGTATTACTGAGAAGGGCCTTTGCTCAACCGACCGTTTCTTTTATCGAAATGACCGTTATTGTTTCGATGCTGCGCGTTTGGCGGAATTTCATCAACTCAATCTGAGTCGTTTCATCGAGGCATTGGCAACCGGGGTGCCTGTGGTTATCTGTGATAATACCAACATGGCGCTGTGGGAGTTCGCTGCCTATCAAGCGGCTGCGAAGGCTTTGGGTTACCGAGTGCATATTCAGCAGATTGGTGATGTGCGTTGCAAAACACATCTGCAAGAGTGTGCCGAGCGAAATAAACATGGTGTCAGTCTTAAATCCATTCAAAGAATGGCCAGCCAATTTCAGACAATTGAAAAATAACTTCTTGGCGGGAATTAAAATATCTGGTTTCAGAAATTGCAATATATCGGTATAAAATGGTTCTACTAAAGAAATAGCCGAGTTGACTTTTATTTAAAACAAAGACAGTCGTTAATATTGTTTTTATTTTTAAGGTTATTTTAATAATAGTATTAGTGTTAATTTGTTTCCTTGTTATATCTTGTGTCTTTGCTCACTCTTTTATTTTATTTTTGGTCATAATATCTTCACGGGTCAGGATAGACCCATTAATCATTATTATAACTTTCGCTTGAGTTTCGGGAGTCGAGGTTGTTCGCCATAAAACAAAGGCTGAGCAAACAGTATGCCTGTGCTTGGGTAGGAGAGAAAGATGACCATATTTAAAAAGAAAAGAGTTGCTTTGATGGTGATGGCAATACTGCTTGCAGGCTGCAGTGATGGTGATGATGGCCGAGATGGTGCGCCTGGTGAGCCAGGTAAACCGGGGGAACCGGGAAAACCCGGGACGAATCCTCCAGTAACCCAATCGGTTGAAACCCAAGTTAAAGTGATTAATTATACTTTGGGTGAGGGGACAATTACCTACGAGTTTGAAGTGACGGATGAAAATGGTAATTTAATTAATGACCTTACCAATGTTCAGGCCAAAGTGGCTGCTTTGACTGCCAAAGGTTTTATTCTCAATCGGGATGAAAATCCAATTAATAATGTAGAGGACAATGTTCATGTCGGCGGCGCGGTAACTCAGGCAACAGAAGGTGCCAAGTTAACTCAAGTAGATGATGGACATTATATATTTGAAGCGCCGATGGCAGGTGTTAATGCTGCCACTGAAGGCATTGTTTGGCTGCGTGTTGGCGGTAATGATGCCATTGCCCGTTCAAAGGCATTGGTTGTCAATAAGCCGGAGGGTCAATTCAGTACTACCACAGAAGCCTGTTATGCCTGTCACGTGGACTACTCCCAGAGCCCACGTCGTCACGCCGGCTATGTGGCTGAAGGCATGGACGGTGAAGTAGATTTTATTGCCGGCTGTTTGGTTTGTCATGGCTCAGTCAGCAAAACAGTGACCAACGATGAGGGATTCTCTATCGGTGGTTATGCCAGCAATACCTTATCCAGGATAGGTCATATCAATCACAGGGAGTTCAGCAAAGACTTCAGCGTGCTCAACTGCAGCAGTTGTCATACAGATGCGCCTATTAACAGCAACTTTACCGGCCCTGGTTGTATCGATTGCCATGGTAAAGAAGGAACCCCGATAGGCGATATAGTGCCTTCAAATGGCCTGGATTTCCGTGAGCTGCATGAGCAGAAGGTGGGGATCACCAAGTTGCAAGCGCTGCGAGCGGCTTACACAGTTGAACTTTCTACTCCTGAATCCGATGGTGCCGGTGGTTGGTGTTCTACCATCAGTGTCAAGGATAAAGAGGGTAATCTGGTCAATATCGGCAACAACTATAATGCCGACCCTGCCGACGCCGGTTATGTTGCCGCCAAGCCGATAGTCTATGCCGGCGCATATCTGCATGCCTATGACAACCATGGCCTGGTGGGCCGCCCGGGCGCCCGTAACTCAGAAACCAAGACGGACAATGCCGATGGTACCCGCACTGTGTGTTATGCGGCGGCCAACATAGCCGCAGGTTATGAGAATGCCGGTTATATGTTCTCGGCGCGGGTGACTTTCTCCAGCGAAGGTTGGCAGTACTATGATGGCAAGGTACGTGGTCAAACTCGCGATCGCATTCGTGCCAATGGCTATG
Source organism: Shewanella sp. MSW (assembly GCF_007636515.1). Lineage (NCBI taxonomy): Bacteria > Pseudomonadati > Pseudomonadota > Gammaproteobacteria > Alteromonadales > Shewanellaceae > Shewanella > Shewanella sp. MSW. The sequence goes on along the minus strand of NZ_LVDR01000015.1, from coordinate 40,098 downwards.
ACGGCTCCATGGGGGTCTCCTTCACAGCTTACTCAGATGTCGTCAATCCGGCCGATGGCAGCAAGATCTCCGGCTTTGATCGGCGTCAGGTGGTGGCCGACAGCAGCTGCATTACCTGTCATAACGATGTGACTGCCTTCCACAAGAACGGTGAGTTCGATAACGGTGGTAAGGGTTGTATTGCTTGTCACGGCAACGGAATGGCCCGTACCAGTGCCGATTATGGTGCCGGCTTCGGTCCCATGATCCACAGCTGGCACTGGGGTAAGGGGGCAACCGTCGGTGAAGTGGCTCAGGATGCCGATGGTAACTGGAGTCAGACAGGAAAAGCCAACGGCGCCGCAGCGATTGCACCGGCCAGCAGTTGTGTGGCCTGTCACCAGGATGGCCTGTCGCTGGCCGCTGTGCCCAACCAGTATATTCTGGAGCCCGGCAGCAAGATGACCAGCCCGGTCACCGCAAACTGTTATGCCTGCCACACCAGTGATTCAGCCAAGGCACACATGAGCCAGAACGGCGGTGATATCAGCGTGGATATTCCGGCGGTTGAGTGGTTCAAGCAGCCAAGTGCCGAATCCTGTGCGACTTGTCATGACACAGGCAGAACCTTTGGTATCGATAAGTACCATAAGTTCTAATTAGCGTTTTATTGAGTAAACATTCCCTGCAAGGCTTGGTTTACCTCAAGACAAAGCGGCTCATTTGAGCCGCTTTTTTTGCTGTCCAGAGTAGAGTTGAGGTGTAGCGGGCTCAGCCGTGACTGACGAAGGCGCTGTCATCTTGATTTTGCTTGCTCGTCAGTGCGGCCACTTCCAGCATGGCCCGGCTCAGGCAGCTCAGCTCTTCTGCGCTGATACCATAGGGCGGCATGATATAGATGAGTTTACCAAAGGGGCGGATCCACACGCCGCGGGCAACAAATTCGGCCTGCAGCGCGGCGGTATTGACCTGTCTGTGCATCTCCAGTACGCCGACGGCGCCAAGCACCCGTACTGCTTTGACTTCCGGCAGTGCTGCTGCCGGTGCCAGTTCCTGTTTAAGCTGAGTTTCAATGGCCTTGACCTGAGCTTGCCACTCACCGTTTGCCAGCAGGGCCAGGCTGGCGCGGGCAGCACTACAGGCCAGAGGATTGGCCATAAAGGTCGGCCCATGCATAAATACGCCGGCAGGGGAGCTGTCTATGCCGGCCGCCACTTTATCGCTGCACAGCGTCGCCGCCAGACTGATATAGCCGCCGGTGAGCGCCTTACCGACACACATGATGTCCGGCGCTATGTCGGCGTGTTCGCAGGCAAACAGCTTACCGGTGCGGCCAAAACCTGTGGCGATTTCATCCAGGATCAGCAGTACATCGTACTTGTCGCACAGGGCTCTTGCTGCCTTGAGATAGTCGGCGCTGTAAAACCACATGCCACCGGCACCTTGCATTATGGGTTCGAGGATCAGCGCGGCGGTTTGTTTGCCGTGTTCGGCCAGCATGGCCTCGAGTCCGGCGATGTCATCTGCTTTAGCGGCTTCACCGAAGGGTGTACTCGGCGCCGGGGCAAACAGTTGCCGGGCCACATTGTCACCAAACATGGTGTGCATGCCGCCCTCCGGGTCGCAGACGCTCATGGCGGCGAATGTGTCGCCATGGTAGCCCTGCTTGACCGTCATGATGCGGTTTTTTTCTGTCTTGTTTTGTCCTTGCCAGTATTGCAGTGCCATCTTCAGCGCCACCTCCACCGCAATGGAGCCTGAGTCAGCCAGGAACACCTTGGTCAATGGCTCCGGGGTAATAGTGATGAGTTGGCGACACAGTTCTATGGCGCTCTCATGGGTGATCCCTCCGAACATCACATGGCTCAGGCGTTTGAGTTGCTCTTCCATGGCGCTGAGAATTGCCGGGTGGCTGTAACCATGGACGCAGGCCCACCAGGAACTGGTGCCGTCGATGAGCTCGCGACCATCCTCCAGCGTCAGGCGTACGCCCTTGGCGGCTTTGACCCCATAAACGGGTAGGGTGTGGCTCATGGAAGTGTAAGGATGCCAGATATGCTGACGGTCAAAACGATAATCTATGCTCATATATTAACCAAAGGTAAACCTGTGCAACTGGTTGGCGTTGACAGTGAGAGTGTCGCGGGTATGCTAACGAAAATAATTCAGGCCTTCAAGCAGCCAACTGAACCCGGAGCCCGATGGATTAATCGGCAAAATCGGCTTCAGCAACAAATAGATCAGACTCAGGTAACACAGAATATGTCCAATACAGAGCTGCGCCATGACTGGCGCCGCGAAGAGGTTGAAGCCCTCTTTGCCCTGCCGATGAATGATTTGTTGTTTCGTGCCCACAGCGTGCACAGAACCCATTTCAATCCCAATGAAGTTCAGGTCAGTCGTCTGTTGTCAATCAAGACGGGGGCCTGTCCGGAAGACTGTAAATATTGTCCCCAGAGCGCCCGCTACGACACAGGGTTGGAAAAAGAGCGTCTGCTGGAGATGGAAAAGGTACTGACAGAGGCCAGAAGTGCCAAGGCAGCCGGGGCGACCCGCTTCTGCATGGGAGCCGCCTGGCGTAACCCCCATGAGCGCGATATGCCTTATCTCAAGCAGATGGTGCAGGAGGTTAAATCCCTGGGAATGGAAACCTGTATGACTCTGGGTATGCTCAGCGAAAACCAGGCCAACGAGCTGGCCGAAGCCGGGCTGGATTACTACAACCATAACTTGGATACCTCGCCGGAATACTATGGTGACATCATCACCACCCGCACCTATCAGCAGCGGTTGGACACCCTGGCCAATGTGCGCGCCGCCGGTATGAAGGTGTGCTCCGGCGGGATTGTCGGCATGGGCGAGCAGGCCACCGACAGGGCGGGTTTGCTGCAGCAATTGGCCAATCTGGAGCAACATCCCGACTCTGTGCCTATCAATATGTTGGTCAAGGTGGCCGGTACGCCGCTGGATAGCCTGGACGACCTGGATCCACTGGAGTTTGTGCGCACCATAGCCGTGGCCAGAATCATGATGCCTTTGTCGCGGGTTCGCTTGTCGGCCGGGCGTGAAAATATGACAGATGAGCTGCAGGCCATGTGTTTCTTTGCCGGGGCCAACTCGATTTTCTATGGGTGCAAGCTGTTGACCACCGCCAACCCGGAAGAAAATGACGATATGAGCCTGTTCCGCCGTCTGGGATTGACCCCGGAGCAAGGCAAGGCCGCCACGGTCGAGGAAGAGGGCGCCGAAATAGCCCGCGTTGCGGCCAAGGCAGAGGCTATCAATAACAAGGCTCAGGGACAGTTTTACGACGCCGGAGCCCTGTAACTTGACCTCATTGCTGGACAAAATGGCCCACCGCCGTGAGGAGCTTGCGCGCGGCGGCTTGCTCAGGCAAAGGCGCTGCTTCGCTGCAGCGCCTGGCCGTGAGCGACTATTGCATCCTGTTGCCCATGCAACAGATAGTGGCAAACCATTGCTGGATTTTGCCGCCAATGATTATCTGGGCCTGGCCCGTCATCCCAAGGTCATCTCTGCGCTTGCCAAGGGGGCAACTCTCTATGGCTGCGGCAGCGGCGCTTCACCTCTGGTTTCAGGTTACAGCGAGGCGCATCTCAAGCTGGAACAAGGTCTGTGCCGGGCACTCGGTGCAGAAGCGGCGTTACTGTTCAGTTGTGGTTTTGCCGCCAACACTGCGCTGATGAAAACCCTGTTTAGCGCCGAAGATACAGTGATTGCCGACAAATTGGTGCACGCCTCCATGATAGATGGCCTGCGTGACTCAAAGGCCAAAATACGGCGTTTTGCCCATAACGATATGGCGGCCGCCACAACGCTTTTGGCCCGGCATCCCGGCAGCGCTGTGCTCACCGAAACCGTGTTCAGCATGGATGGCGACAGGGCGCCGCTTGGTAAATTGAGCCACTTGTGCCAAGAGCACTGCAGCCCGCTTATTCTCGATGATGCCCACGGCTTCGGCCTATTTGAGTCTTCACCCTTGCCGGTATTTGCCCGCTTGGTGACATTTGGCAAGGCGCTCGGTGGTCAGGGCGCGGCGATTGTGGGCTCGCAGGAATTGATAGACTATCTGGTGGCCAATGCCCGTGAATACATCTATTCCACCGCGCTGTCACCGGCCTGCTGTATGGGCGTACTCGAGGCTCTGGAGCTGATCCTGCAAGAGCCCTTGCTCGAGCGCCTCAACGCCAATATCGCTTTGTTTCGCCGCAGCTGCCAAGCGGCGGGGATCTCCTTGATGCCATCTGAGTCGCCAATTCAACCTCTGTTGGTGGGAGAGAGTGGCAGGTGTATGGCGCTTGCGGCAAGGCTTTTGGAACGCGGCTTCCTGGTGGGGGCGATTCGGCCCCCCACAGTCCCCCAAGGCAGTGCCAGACTGCGTATTACCCTGAGCGCCGAGCACAGGGAGCAGGATATACTGGCCTTGGCCTCGGCACTGGCGGAGCTGATGGCATGAGCAACATGAGTCATGAGCCTCTGGCTAGTCACGCAGGCCTGGTGCAATCCGTGCCGCTTGGTGACGTCGCCGGGCGCTTTTCCAAGGCGGCAAGCGCTTATGAGCGCCACAATAAGGTGCAGCGTCTGACGGCCGAAGCCTTACTTGACTGGAACGATTGCCTACACTCAGGAAAACTGCTGGATATAGGTGCAGGTCCGGGCACGGCTTTTGCCACGCTCGGCCCCCAAAGCGTGACCGCCCTGGATATCGCCAGCGGAATGCTCAAGCAGCTGAAGGGAAACTTCCCCTATTATCAGGCTGTTTGTGGCGATGCCGAGCAGCTTCCCTTTGGCGACAACAGCTTTGATGCGGTTTATTCCAATCTGGCGCTGCAGTGGTGCGGCGATATTCCGGCCGCCTTGGCAGAGATTTTTCGGGTTATGCGCCCGGGCGGCTCGGCGCGCCTTGCCATAGTAGCCCGCGGCAGTTTGCCCGAATTACAGACGCTGGGGCTGCGAGTCAAGGCGTTTGCAGCCGAGGATATGTTGGCGCAAGCGCTGGGCCAGCATCCCTGGCAGAGCTTGCACACGCAAAGCCGCACCTTCCAGTGCCACTTTGCCAATCTCAGGGAATTGCTTTACTCCATCAAGGGGGTCGGCGCTTCAGTCGGCGCCGACAAAAACTCAGGCGCCGGGCTCAAGGGAAAGGGTTTTTGGCATACACTTAACGGGCAGGCCGAGGTCCTTAGAACGGACAAGGGATTGCCGCTGACATACAGGATAGTAATGGTTCAGGCTCGAAAATAACCATTGATGTTTTGGCTGTAGGGGTAGTTCAGCGATGATTTTTTTTGTAACAGGTACAGATACCGACAGTGGCAAGACTCAGGTCGGAGCCGCTCTGCTGCATAAGGCACGAGTCGAGCATGGCTTGAAAACCTTGGGGGTCAAACCTCTGGCCTCGGGTTGCCATAACACTCCTTACGGGCTGAGAAACCCGGACGCCCTGGCCTTGATGGATGAATCCACTCTGAAACTGCAGTACGACAAGGTAAATCCTTTCAGTTTTGAGCCGGCGATTGCCCCTCATATTGCTGCCGCCGATCTCGGCCTGGATATCAGCCCAGAGGCGGTACTGGCGGCGCTGGATTTTACCCAGTTTGCCATGGCTGATTTCTGCCTGATAGAAGGGGCCGGCGGTTGGCGTTTGCCTTTGGGGGAGGGGCGTTTCTTATCGGAAGCGGTGCAGGGACTGGCTCTGCCCGTGATTCTGGTGGTCGGAATGAAGCTTGGCTGTCTTAATCATGCGGTGTTGACCCAGGAGGTGATCCGCGCCGATGGACTTGAAATCGCCGGTTGGGTCGCCAACCGCGCCGAAGCCGATATGAGTCGCTTCGATGAAAACCTGGCCAGCCTTAAAGACTTGATGCAGGCGCCGCTGTTGGGAGTGGTGCCGCATCTGGCTCATCCCAGTGCCGAGGCCATGTCTCAGCACCTGGATTTGAGCCCTCTGCTGGCCAAAGCGCATGCTTGAGCCCTGGAGTTAAAAAGCAGCAAGGCCCCGTGGGGCCGAGGTTTTTTTAGCTCAATAGATTGGAAAGATCACTGCCTACAGGCACGGGGATCTCCTGCTCTACACCGCTGAACAGATAAGCTTCCTTATCTCCCAAAAGACTCAGTTTATTGTCCTTAAGCAACAGGGCGCTGCCTTCCTGGATGGCCAGTACCGGCGTCTTGGGATCGACACAAGTAAACTCAAGCAAGCGCTGGGCCCGGGTTTCACCATTGTGCCCCGGCGTTTTGTAGTTGCTGTAATGCGGATTGATTTGCAGTGGCAGCAGGCCAAGGGCACTGAATGATGGCGGCTCTATAATAGGCATATCATTGGTGGTACGTATGCTGAGGCCGGCAATATTTGAGCCTGCACTCCAGCCGATATAGGGTTTGCCGGCGGCGACTTCCTCTTTGATCAGATGCAGCAGGTCGTAGCGGTACAACTCATGCAACAGGTGGAAGGTGTTGCCACCGCCAACCAGAATGCCGTCAGCATCGCGAATGGCCTGCTTGGGGTCGCCATGTTGATGGATAGAGGAGATATCCAGCCTCAATGGTGCCAGGCCATTAACCACGGCTTCCAGATAGTTGTCGTAGCTCATGCTGACACCGGCATAAGGGATAAATATCCACTTGCGGGCTTTTTCTGCCATGGGCTCAATATAGGGCAGGGCATGTTCCAGGTAGGGGGTATCGCCAGCGCGGGAGCTGCTGAGCAGCAGGGTATTTATTGTCATAATCGTCGCTGTCCTTCAGATTGATTTGCGTTGCTTGATGGTAACAAAAAGCCTTTACACTCAACAATCGCCACAGGTGCTTTTGGTCGCGTTAAAAAGCCGCACTCGGCAATTGATTAAGTTTGATTTAATCAACTCTACCTAGACTGCTTCCTCTGCGTAGCCGGGGCGTTTAGGCAGAAAGCTAAACAATAATTTACCTTTTTCCTCTTGAATTCCCGCCAAGTGGACATATTATGTCTGCAATGACGCAATTCCGGTACAAGGGTACCTTACAGGAGCTGATATGAAGCGTGTATTTCTATTGATTTTGACTAACCTTGCCATTCTGTTGGTGGCATCGATTGTCATGTCTATTTTGGGTGTCAATACTCAAACCATGGGTGGCTTGCTGGTATTTGCGGCGATCTTCGGTTTTGGTGGCGCCTTTATCAGCTTGGCGATTTCCAAATGGATGGCCAAGAAAACTATGGGTTGTGAGGTGATCACTCAGCCCCGTGATAACACAGAGCGTTGGTTGCTCGAGACCGTAGCCCGTCAGGCGCAGCAGGCCGGGATTAAGATGCCGGAAGTGGCCATCTACCAATCGCCTGAACTGAACGCCTTTGCTACAGGCCCAAGTAAAAACAACTCTCTGGTAGCCGTGAGTACAGGTTTGCTTTACGGTATGAGCGCCGATGAAGTCGAAGCCGTACTGGCGCACGAAGTCAGCCACGTGGCCAACGGTGACATGGTGACACTGACCCTGATCCAGGGCGTGGTGAACACCTTTGTTATCTTCGCCGCCCGCGTGGTTGCCGGTATCGTCAACAACTTTGTTGCCAGCAACGATGAAGAGGGTGAAGGCCTGGGCACTATCGCTTACATGGCTGTGGTATTTGTGCTGGATATGCTGTTTGGTATTCTGGCATCCATTGTGGTGGCATACTTCTCCCGCATTCGTGAGTTCCGCGCCGACGAAGGTGCCGCTCGCCTTGCCGGTAAGAACAAGATGATTGCTGCCCTTGAACGTCTGCGTACCGGGCCGGAAACCGGTGCCATGCCGGCCAATATGTCGGCCTTCGGTATCAATGGCAAGCGTTCAATGACTGAACTCTTTATGAGTCACCCACCGCTTGAAAAGCGTATTGAAGCGCTGAGAAACCGCGGATAATTCAGCGATACTTTCTCTAAAGGAGACCTGTTGGTCTCCTTTTTTATGCGCTTGAAACGCTTATTGATACAGATGTTTATAGGTAAACGAAATGTAAAATTCCGTAATTAACCGATGGTTACATGATTCAGCGCACATTTTGCTTTTGCGCAAGTTGTTAAAGTGGCGGCGACTCAGAATTAGTTTGCCAATTGGCAAAAGCTTGGCTAAGTTAATCCAAGTCGTGCTATTTACTGATAGTGAGACAAAGGTCATACCTGACATAAGAACCTTTGCTCGACTGTCATCATCGGAGGATATTATTGTGAGCAAGAAACTCTTAAGTGTGTTGTTCGGTGCCGGTTTGGCCGCGCTGGCCATGTCACCATCTGCTTTTGCAGAAGATCAGAAACTGTCAGATTTCCACGCGGATATGGGTGGCTGTGAAAGCTGTCATGCCGATGGTTCCCCTTCAGCTGATGGCGCCTATGAATTTGAACAGTGTCAGAGCTGTCACGGTTCGCTGGCAGAAATGGACGCGGTACACAAGCCACACGATGGCGCTTTGATGTGTGCTGACTGCCACGCTCCCCATGACATGAACGTAGGTCAGAAGCCTACCTGCGATAGCTGCCACGATGACGGCCGTACTTCGGAAAGCACTCTGAAGTAAGCGCATATCGCACGAATGACAACGCCGGCTTGATGCCGGCGTTATTGTTTCTGGCTTGTGCTTATCTCTGGCTCTGTGTGGTGAGCCCATATCACTGTCAGTCTTTATCCAGCGGCGTTGTTGGCAGATATTTATTGCCGGAAAACATAGCTGAAATAATACCGGGCTGACGCTTACGCTCGGCGTGGATCACCGCGGCTATATGCAGCAATACCAAGAGAAGTAACAGATATACGCTGTAGACATGGACTTTCCCTGCCAAGCCTTTGGCGCCCTTAATCGCTGCAGCCTTGTCTGGATTAACGCCTGTGTCATCGTAGGGTTTGAGACTGGCAGGTTCAACCCCATCCGCGGCGATATATTCCTGAACCATGCCGCCCAGTGGTGGATAGAAGATGTCAGTACCGGCTCGCACTAAACCTGTCACCATGATCAGGGTCAGCAGACCAAACAGAGCGATAACCGCCAGTTTGCCCGCCGGATTATGGCCGAGATATTGTGGATTTTCGCCTTTCTTGAGGGCTGCGCGATAGCCTGCCAATTCCCCTTTCTTTGGGAGTAGTTTACCTAGACGCGCCTTGATGGGGCCGAATAATCCCCACAACAATCTGAATGCCAGGTTGATGGCAAAGGCATAACCTATCCAGACGTGCAGTGTCTTTAAGCCGATTTTCGCGTCGAGACCACTGATCCCAAAGTTAGATTTGAACATCATTATCCCGCCGATGGTCATCATCAGCAGCACCAAAAGTAGGTTTATCCAATGAAAAAGGCGAGTGGGAAGATCCCAGGCCTTATAGCGAGACAGGCGCACTTCGCCCGCAGTATTTGTTTCCATGTTTGATCCCCCAGATCTGTTTTACCCCTTTATGTTAATGCCTGGGGCGGCGCTTGTTCAGTTAACTCTTATTCATTTTGAGTTTTTTGGCAGAGATCTGTACTTCCGTTTCAAGCAGCTGTCTGATTTGATGCTTATGTTTCGTTAATGCAAATTTCGCGGGTGTTTAGCTGAGGGCAACCTATGTTCAAGGTGATGCAGTGGCTGGTGGTTTCCAGAACTGCTCTGTTGACCGAGCTGATGAATATCCCTTGGCCGCAGGAGTTTCTGATACGCTTGTCCTGCTTATCTCCCGATAGATGGACACTGATGTGATGTCGACACTCTGTTGCTGGATTTGGTTACAGTGGCGTTGGCCTTGGGCTATAAGATTCTTAAACAGGTCGCCAGGAGTCGCGGTCGCAAAGTGGTATCCCCAAAAGGGTGGAGTATGAATGCCTGCTGTTGCCGTCTGCGGTCAAGAACCATCTTTAGCGGGTATTTCGCAAACTGAATTTAAGCAACCGGGCCCAGGTGATGACCTGGGCCCAGCGTCACTTGATGGCCGCTGTGGCCGAGAGTTAGGGAAGGTGCGAATAAGTCCTCGCGGCACTCTGGCTTACACAGCAATTGGCGTTCAAGGCATCTGACTGAAGGCATGCCGGGGCCTGTCGAAGTCGGATAACGTAGAGAGCCGGTTGCTGTGAAAGCCCCAAAGGGCGTGGCTTACAGGCCTGCCTGCTGTGTTATGCTTCTTGCAAAGGACTAGGGCCATTTGCTGCGAACCACGCCTTGCATCCAGGCCTGTAAGCCGACGCAGAGCACGCATGGGACTTGTTCGCACCTTCCTTAACCCAGCCAGGCCTTGGCTTTGGCTGGTTCGGTGAGCTTGAGTGACACAGTATCTATTGCCGCCGGTTTGATAGGCAGCAGGCCTGTCATCAGCTCATCACGGCGGAAGAAGTGCAACTCCAGACTATCGCCGGGCTCATATTGTTGCAGTTCATTTTCAAATTGAGCGCCGACCTGCAGACCATTGGCGGCGATTAGCAAATCCTGAGCCGCGAGCCCGGCGCTGTGAGCCGCGCTGCCGTTGGTCACACTTACAATCCTTAATCCCAGGGCTTCAGCCTTGTAGCGGGCTCCCAAGCCGATTTTTTGCCCCTCAACATCCCCGCCGCCCTGATCCTGAGCGCCTTGGGCACTGCGAAGCTGCATCTCGATTCCGAATTGCGCCAGCAGGGGCGCCAGTGGCAACTCTTGGGTATTATCCAGAAAGGCAAATTCTGCGCTGGCATCCCGGCCAAGCAGCTCCTCATAGAGGCGGCGATGGGAGTCATCTTCAGTGCCTATCCCCTGGCTGCCAAAGGCCTGCCACAGCTTTTGCATCAGGTTATCCAGTGTGTATTTTCCCTGGGTTTCCAGTCTCAGAGTCAAGTCCAGATACAGGGCAAACAAAGCTCCCTTGGTGTAATAGCTGACGATGGCGTTGGCGGCGTTTTCATCCTGTTTGTAGAACTTGGTCCAGGCGTTGAAGCTTGATTCTGTCAGGCTCTGCAACTGCCTGCCCGGCATGCGATATACCCGGGTCATAGTCTGGGATAGCATCTCCAGATATTGCTCACTGGAAACCCTGTTGGCTTTGAGTGTCATCAAGTCATCATAGTAGGAAGTGATGCCTTCATAAGCCCACAGCTGACGGGTGTAGCTCTCGGCTTCCAGCGCGTAGGGAATAAAGCTGGCCGGCTTAATGCGTTTGACGTTCCAGCTGTGGAAGTATTCGTGACTGCAGAGCGACAGATAAGTGCGGTAATCCTTATTGACCGGCATCTCCATACTCAGCGGCAGATCTTTGCGGGAGCAGTGCAGGGCGGTGGAGGCTCTGTGTTCCAGCCCTCCAAAGCCATTGCCCAATACCTGAGTCATAAACAGGTAGCGCTCAAACGGCGCTTCACCGAAGAGGCGGATTTGGCTCTCGCAAATAGCCTTGAGATCGTCAAGCAGCCTGGGCATGTGGCAGCGGTGACGCCCGGTCAGTATCACATCATGGCGCACGCCACAGGCCTCAAAGCTGCCGTGGGTAAAAGTGCCCATCTCCACCGGATGGTCGATAAGCTCATCATAGTTGGCGGCGCTGAAACGGCCGAACTGCCACTCTTCACCTTCGATTCGACTCAGGGTTGTTGCCAGTTGCCAGTTGGCTTCCTCTTTGGGAGGCAGAATTTCCAGCTCCAGCGGCTCAAGCTCTTTGCCGGCCACCGCAAGAAAGACGCTGCTGCCGTTGAAAAAGCCGTGGGTCTGATCCAGGTGGGCGCTGCGCACCGACATATCCCAGGCATAAACCGAGTAGCGCAGTTGCAGTGATTCGGCATTGGAATTTATCTGCCAGCGCTGCTTGTCGAGCTGAGTAATGCTGAGTGGACGCTCCAGCTCATCAAAGGCTTGAATATCTATGATATTGCGACAAAAATCGCGAACCATGTAGCTGCCTGGGATCCAGGATGGCAACCAAAGTTCCTGTCTCGGGGCCGGTGCCTGAATGGTGATTTTGACCTCGAACAGGTGAGCGTGTGGATCTATGGGGCAAATCTGATAACTGATCATCTGATATCCGTATGAATCGTTGGCGAGTGCCGGGAGCCAAATTGGTTCATCTCCGGCTGAGCATGGCGACAATGCTGCCAAAAAAGCCAGGCCGCGGCAATTACTTGCCGAGTTTTAACAGGCTTGGGGGGCAAATCGCCGCGGCCGATTACATCTCTGGGCCGAATGGTATTATACTGCCAAGAACACAGTGATTTGGCCCTTGGGCCGAGTCTGAACCGATACACCGGAGAGTGGCAAAATGGCCGAAGAAACCATATTCAGCAAAATTATTCGCCGTGAAATACCCACGGACATACTGTATCAGGACGAGTTGGTGACTGCCTTTCGGGATATCAATCCCAAGGCTCCCACCCATGTGCTGATAGTGCCCAATCATCTGATCCCCACAGTCAATGACGCCAAGGCTTCCGACGAGCAGGCCATAGGCCGTATGGTGACAGTGGCGGCCAAGCTGGCCGCCGAAGCCGGGATCGCGAAGGACGGCTATCGTTTAATCATTAACTGTAATGAGCATGGCGGCCAGGAAGTGTTCCACATCCACATGCATCTGCTTGGCGGTAAAGCCTTGGGGCCTATGGTGAGTTCAGCGTCATGAAAGTCAATCCGGAGTTTTTCCCGCTGACGACCCTGGCGAGCCGTTTTGTCAACCAGTTGGCCCAGTGCCGTCGCCTCGGGCTCAAGGTGCATGAGGGCAGTGAACACCATGTACTGATAGAGTTGCCTTACAGCACTGAGCTGGTGGGTTACCCTGAAACCGGAGTTATCCATGGTGGGGTTATCACCACTTTGATGGATACTGCCAGTGGTTGCGCCGTGGTTTGTGCCATCAAGGACAAATACGGTTCGCTGGAGATCTCGCCGACTCTGGATCTGCGGGTCGACTATATGAAGCCCGCCGAGCCCCACAAGCCGGTGTATGGTTTTGCCGAGTGTTATAAGTTGTCATCCAGCGTCGCGTTTACCCGGGCCATCGCCTATCAGGACAGCATAGACGACCCCATCGCCCATGCGGTTGGCTCCTTTATGCGGATAAGCCCTGAAATGATTGGGGACACTTTCCGTAAGGCACTGATGGGTGAGGAGACGAAATGACAGATCCCAAGGCATCCCTGGATGTAAAAAGCATAGTTGCCAAAGTGACAGAAACCAATGATTTCAGTCATTTACTTGAGCATGTTCCCTACGCCCGCTTTATTGGCATGTTGGTAGAACGGTTTGGCGATGAGCTGGTATTTCGCTTGCCGGCCAAAGATGACAACATAGGTAACCCGGTACTGCCGGCCATTCATGGCGGCGTGATAGCCGGGTTTATGGAGATGTCGGCCATCATCCAGCTTATGGTGTTTATGCAAACCAGTAAGGTGCCTAAGGTGGTTGATTTTTCCATCGACTACTTACGTGCCGGTTATCATAAGGATAGTTTCGCCGAGTGCCGAATAACCCGTCAGGGACGGCGAGTGGCCAATGTCAATATCGACTGCTGGCAGACCAACCGCAAGCAGCTGATTGCAACCGCCCGGGCACACTTTTTGATTGATTGAGAATAAGGGATTGGCAGATGAAAAAAGTCTTGGTAATAGCAGCAACCCTGCTGGCTCTGGCAGGCTGCGCCAACCATACGGCCGGGGTGTATGCCAGCTCGACCGGTGAAAGTCGCATCGACAACAGCAGCTTTGCCCGCTCGGTGAGTGTGGGTGATCTTATGGCCAGAGGTGAGGGCGGTTTGCTCAGAGGTACTGCCACCATCAGCAGCAAAGTCGCTACCGATATGCGTGTTCAGTACAAATTCACCTGGTATGACGCCAGCGGTTATACCCTGGATGATGAAGGTGTGTCCTGGAAGTCGGTCAAACTACATGGCAAACAGCAGTTGCAGGTGAGCGCCGTGGCGCCGAATCCGACTGCCAGTCGTTTTGAGATCTATGTGCGCGAGGCCTTTTCAAACTAAAAGTTGCAACCTCGGCACCACTGCCGCCCGAACCATTATTCCAGTTGATGCTCAACGAATGGGACTAATGGAGTGGGCGGTTTTTTATCCCCCCAGATACAATTTGGCAACCTGGCTCACTTTTGTTGGTAACTCGTGTATACTGGCCCTCGCCAAGGGGTGTTTACCGCATTGCGGTTGACTGAGATGTCGTATGACGAACCCTTAGAACCTGATCCGGCTAGTACCGGCGTAGGAATGGGCCACAATTCGTGCACTTTCAACTCGCTTTCTTATTGCCGGATCTCAAACTGTGAATATTTGAGGTCCTATGTCCAAGTTTACCGTACCTACTCTGCTCGCCAGTACCATTCAGATGCTGCTGTGGGCACCCGTTCATGCCGCCGATAATCCCGGCGTTGAAAAGCAAGATGAGCAACAAGCCATGGAAGTGATAGTCGTCAGCGGCGACTTTCGTGGCCTGACGCTGGAGAAGATGCCCTCCAGCGTGACTGTTATCGACGAGCAGCGCATTGAAGATCAAGGCGCCGAGCATTTCGAAGATATGCTGGGTAACGTAGCCAACTTCAACTGGTCAGGTGCCAGCTCCCGGCCAAGATACTTCCAGATCCGCGGGGTCGGTGAGCAGGAGCAATACCAGGGAGCGCCCAACTCCTCTGTGGGCTTTATTATCGATGATATCGATCTCTCCGGGCTGGGCAGCGTTTCCAGCCTGTACGATCTGCAGCAGTTTGAAGTGCTGCGCGGCCCTCAGGGCACCCGCTATGGCGCCAATGCCCTGGCCGGTCTTATCTATCTCAAGAGCAATGATCCCACAGACGTATTCGAGCACGGCGCCGAAGTCTCGCTCGGTAATGATAATCTGCAAACCTTCAGCGGCTTCAGTTCCGGCCCAGTGACAGATTCCGGCAAGCTGCTCTATCGTGTGGCGCTGCAGCAACACAAGCAGAACGGTTATCGCGACAACCTGTATCTGGGCCGTGACGATACCAATGAGCGTGATGAATTCAGCGGCCGTATCAAGCTGCGCTGGTACGCCACCGACAAGTTGCAGGCAGACTTCACTCTACTGCACGCCGATTTTGACAATGGTTATGATGCCTGGACTCTGGACAATAACGGCTTCGATACCATTACCGATGCGCCGGGCGTCGACAAACAGCGCACCACGGGTTCCAGCCTCAAGCTGAGTTATACCGGCTTTGAGGCTTTTGAGCTGGTGTCCCTGTCAAGCTATGCCGCCACAGATCATCACCACGGTTACGACGGTGACTGGGCCAACCCGGATTACTGGGCCGGAAAAGAGTGCGGCGGCGCACCCTGTGAGTACGATTACACCTGGGATAAGCGTGGCGAGCGGCGCACTCTGTCACAGGAGTTCAGATTCAGTTCCAACGAGGCCGGGCGGATTTTCGGCGGCAGCACCGACTGGCTGGCCGGGCTCTATTTTATGGATCTCGATGAGGACAATGATCTCTACTCTGAATACAACGGCGGGCCGGATGAAGTGCTGACTTCCCGCTACAGCGCCAGTAACTATGCGGTGTTTGCCCAGTTGGACTCAGATCTGGGGGCGGGCTACAGCCTGTCTATCGGTGCTCGTATCGAGCGACGTGAGAGTGACTACAGCGACAGCAATGGTGATGCCTTTAGCCCATCGGAAAACATGTGGGGCGGCCATATCGCCCTATCCAAGGCGCTGGCTGAACACCATGAAGCCTATGTTCGGATAGCCAGAGGCTACAAGGCCGGTGGTTTTAATATGACGCTGCCCCAGGAGCTGGCCGACAAGAAAGAGTTCGATACCGAAATCCTCTACAACTATGAACTGGGGCTGAAATCCAGCTGGGCCGATGGCTTGCTGGATACCCGTCTGGCACTGTTCTTTATGGACAGGGAAGATCAGCAGGTAGCGGCCTCGCTGCAGGATCCTGTCGATCCCCAGCGCTTTATTCTGTTCACCGAAAACGCCGGCAGCTCCAATAACTATGGCGCCGAGCTGGAAGCCAACTGGTATCCCACAGATTCACTGCAGTTCTACACCAGCCTTGGGTATCTGCAGACAGAATACGGTGATTACCTGTATCAGGATAAATATGGCAACCCTGTGGATCTCAGCGGCCGGGAACTGGCCCACTCGCCGAGATGGACCTATAGTCTCGGCATGACCTGGCGCAATGACATGGGCTGGTTTGCCAACCTCAACAGCAGTGGCAAGAGTGCGTTCTACTACTCAGACAGCAATGACTCTCGCTCTGAAGACTATCAAGTGGTCAACGCCAAGCTGGGCTATGAGGCCGACAAGTGGTCGGTTTACCTCTGGGGCCGCAACCTGTTCGATGAAAAATACGGCGTGCGCGGTTTCTACTTCGGCAATGAGCCGGATCAAAACTGGGCCGAGAAGCAATATATCCGCTACGGGGACCCACGCCAGATTGGTGTGACCTTCAACGTCAAATTTATCTGATGGCATAAGCCGTTGTCGGCCGGGGCGTGTTGCAGCGCCCCGGTTCATTACAGGAGATGTAAAATGAAGTTAACTGCCGAAATCAGCATGTATCCGCTCCACGATGAGTATCTGGAACCTATTCAATGGTTTATCAAGCGCCTGGACAGTTATGCCAACATTGAGAGAACCACCAATGCCATGGCGACTCAGGTGTGCGGAGATTATGCCGAGGTGATGACCATGCTGGCCACTGAGATGCAGGCAGCGCACGAGAAATTTGGCAAGGCGGTGTTTGTCTGTAAATTTATCGGCGGTGAGCTGAACTTGGGCCACAGGGAATAACCCATGAGTGAATTCTGGCACTGGCTCGCCGAGGCCGGCTCTCAGGCCCAGGGGATGGGCGCCTGGGAAGCGGTAGCCGTGGTATTGGCCTTGGCCTATCTGCTGCTGGCCATGAAAGCCAATATCTGGTGTTGGGCGGCAGCCTTTGCCAGCACCGCCATCTACACTGTGCTGTTCTGGAAAGTCGCGCTGCTGATGGAGTCAGTGCTCAACGTCTATTACATGGCGATGGCGCTGTACGGATACTGGCTCTGGCGCCGGGGTGGGGAAAACCATCAAGGAGTGGCCGTGACCTCCTGGCCCTGGCAGCGGCACCTGGTGCTGATTCTGTTGACTGGGTTGGTGTCTCTGTTTGTCGGTCATATGATGGCGACTTTCACTCAGGCAGCCTTCCCCTACCTGGATGCGGCAACCAGCTGTTTTGCTGTGATGACGACTTTTCTGGTGGCGCGCAAAGTGCTGGAAAACTGGCTCTATTGGGTGGTTATCGATCTGGTGTCCATCTATCTCTATTTAAGCAAGGGCTTGATGTTGACCTCACTCTTGTTTGTGCTCTACGTGGGGATGGCGGTAGCCGGATACTTTATCTGGCGCGCCAGAGCCCAGGAATCCCGCGGTCGCGACTCCTCACAGCTTGAAAGCGGCGCGGCATGAAAGGCAAACCGCTGACAGAACTTGAGGCCAGTCTGGGTGAAGGTTTGAGCTGCGAGCTCAACGCCGCCCTCAAGCGGCTACAGTTGTGGCCGCTTGAGGGGGCCAAGCCGCTCCCCCTTGGGCTAAGCAACCAAAACTGGCTCTTGCAAGCCGGTAGCGAGTCAATGGTGCTGAGAGTCAATTCCCCGGGCTCAGACCGTATCTGCGACAGAAACAACGAACTGGCATGTTGGCGGGTTGCCGAGAAGGCGAATTTGGCACCAGGGCTGATTTGGGTCAGCGCTGACAAGGGGTTATATCTGAGCCGCTTTATCGAACAAGCGCCGCAAGCCAACTGGCAGCAGTTACTCGCATCCAAAGGCGCGGCCGAGATCGCAAGCGCGGCTCATAATGCCTTTGTTAATCGCAACAGCTTCTCTGACCTGCCTGAGCGCAAACATGAGCCTAAACATGATTCTAAACATGAGCCTAGACATGAGCCTAAACATGAAGTTGGCTCAGGCGCTGTATTGGGAGCCAGGCAAGGCAAATCACCTCAGGCCTTACTGCTGGAGTTGCTGCTGGGGCTGAGGGCATTGCCGGCCCCCAAGCTCGAAATCAGTGTTGCCGAGCAGTGGCGCATCTATCTGGAGCGGCTCGATGACATGGCACTGAGCCGGGGGCAGCCTTCAAGCTGGCAACAACGGCTCATGCAACTTCATTCGGCCCAAGGGTTATTCGAGCAGTGCAACACTCGGCTGGAGGCCTGTCTGCTGAGGCCGCAGTATTGTCACAGGGATCTCAATCCTCATAATTTGCTGCTGGCCGAGGATGGACTCAAGTGCGTCGATTTTGAATATGCCTGCGCTTCCCACCCGCTGTTTGAGTTGGCCGGGGTGCTGTCATCCCATCAACTGAGCGCCGAGGGGCAGCAGTGGCTCATCTATCACTATCTTGAGCAGCATCCGCATTTAACCGACGATGCCCACCTGGCCGTGGCTGCAGCCGTCGATGTCTACTGGCTGTTTGCCTGCTGCTGGGCCTTGCAGATGGCCTGGGACAATCAGCAGCAGTCTTATCTCGACTGGTTTGATGACTTCTGGCATCTTGTAAAGCATCAATGAGTCAGGCAGGGAAGCGGTCGCCTGGCCTTAGCCAACTTAAAGTATTTAATGGATGAAACGCATTGTTATTGCCCTGGCGCTGCTTATTGCGCTCAGTGCCTGCTCCACCAAGGTCAGCTATTATTTCCTCGATTGGGCCATAGAGTGGCAGCTGGAAGATTATGTCACTCTCGACCGGCAACAGGAGCAGGCGTTTGACGCCATTCTCGACCCTTTTCTCGCCTGGCATCGCCGCCAGGAGCTACCCAGATACAGTGCCCAGTTAAAAACGCTGCAAACCGAGCTTGCCGATGGCACTTTAACGCCACAGAGTTGGCGTCGTCATGTGGATACGGCAAGAGATCACTGGTTTCGGCTGTTTGCCCAGGTGTTTGACGATCTTTTGCCCCTTATCGCTTCTTTGAGTGACCAACAGGTCGCCCAGGTGATTGCCAAACTGGAGGCCGATGAGCAGGAGCTGGTGGATGAATACAAGGACAAGAACCAGGAACAACTGATTGAAGATGCGGATGAACGGCTGGAGGAGCTGTTTGCCGATTGGCTGGGGCGTTTGAGTGAGCAGCAAAAGGCCCTGATCCATGAGCACAACAGCCGCCGACTGGCGACCCTGGATATGTGGCTCGAGTATCGTCACGAGTGGCTCCGGCAGTTCAAACAAGCCTTGCTGCAACGCAGTGATTCTGACTTGTTGGCACAGCGCTTACGGCTGCTGATAACAACGCCCGATGAGCTCAAGTCAGATGTGCACAAGCAGAAATTGGCGCAGAACACGGAAAACTTCGGCATGCTGTTATTGCAATTGCACCAGAGCCTGAGTGAGCGCCAGCAAAAACACTTCAAGCGTAAGCTGGGCAACTTGATTGACGATCTGGATGAACTGAGTCAGGCACAGCCCTGAGCTTATGAGGCAGACATAGCCCTGAGCTTATGGGGTCGTAAAGCGAGTCTTTGGTCTGTAGAAGGGGCATTTGCCCGCGAACCACGCCTTGCATCCAGGCCCGTAAGCGGACGCAGAGCAGGCATGGGACTTGTTTGCAGCTTCCTAAAGTAAAGACTGAAATAAAATCGTTTATTGTCGGGTCAACTGCAACATGACAGGAATACTCCCCCGAATAAGGAGGTTTTCATGCAAGCCATCATTCAAACCTATGCGGCATTTTTCAAATCCCTGCGCCACTTCGATGGCCTGGCACCTTTGGCGCTGCGGCTCTATCTGGCGCCGGTGCTGGTGCAGGCCGGTTACAACAAACTCAGCCACTTCAGTGACACAGCGGCCTGGTTTGGTAATCCGGACTGGGGGCTGGGCTTGCCCATGCCTGAAGTGATGGTGGCGCTGGCCGCCGGGACCGAATTTTTTGGTGGCTTGCTGCTTCTGCTCGGGTTGGCCACTCGGCTGGTGGCTATCCCCATGAGTATTACCATGTTGGTGGCGGCCTTCAGTGTGCACTGGTCCAACGGCTGGCTGGCGATTGCCGACCCCTCATCCTGGCTCGCAAACGACAGGGTGATGGCTTCGGTGGAGAAGCTTGAGCGGGCCAAGGGGATACTGCAGCAACACGGCAATTACGACTGGCTGACCAGTTCGGGTAACCTGGTGATCCTCAACAACGGCATTGAGTTTGCGGCCACCTATTTCATTATGCTGTTGGTATTGCTGTTTATGGGCGGCGGCCGTTACACCAGTGTGGACTATTTTATTGGCCGTAAATGGCTGCCCAAAACCGCTAATCTCGGCTGATTGTTGCTGAGTCCCGGTTTTTAAACTCTGGCGTTCCGGGGCGGATTTGGTATCCTGTGAAGTCATTGATATCTCAGCTGAGGATCGCGCATTGGACGCACTTACTCTTCTTCTTACCCGACAATCATGTCCACGACTGCAGGCTCCGGCGCCGAATGAGGCGCAACTGAAAATTATCCTGGATGCCGCGGCCAGAGTACCGGATCACGGTGGCTTGGCGCCTTGGGAGTTTATTATTGCTACCGGTGAAGGACTCAATCGCCTGGCGGATATTTTTGTGGCGGCTGCCACAGCAGATGGTGCCGACGAGGGATTTATCAACAAGGCTGCCGGTATGCCGCTTAGGGCGCCTATGGTGATAACCGTGGTTGCCAAGACCAAAGATCATCCCAAGGTGCCTGAGCTGGAGCAGCAATTGGCAGCCGGCTGCGCCGTAATGGCGATGCAACAGGCCGCATTTGCCCAGGGACTTGGCGGAATATGGCGCACAGGTGCCTTTGCCTTTGACTCTACTGTCAATACGGCGCTGGGGCTTGATGGCAGCGATCAGATAGTGGGCTTTCTCTATCTGGGCACCCCTGTGGTTGAAGCGCCGCTCAAAGCCACCAAAGAGGGCAGCGCCTTTGCCCGCTATCTCTGATTGCTGCAGGACACTTAATGGCGGAGAATTTGCCATGAGCTAAGCTCATGGCATCAAGCTATTACATTCAGTTGCCTGTGACCGCAACCCCCACTTCCAGGCGTTCAAACCAGTCGAGAAACTCAGGTATCTGCTCGCCCCTGAATATCCGTCCGTGCTGCGGACATAAATAGTCCAGCTCCAGTTCTCTCACTCTGGCTATCCAGTCCTGCTTGGCGCGGTTGGAGGGCATCCATCTTTGATGGAAAAAGCGCATCTTCTCGGTGTGACGGCCAAAGTCATCGACAAATAGCCCGGCATCCGTGTCTTCCAGTGCCGCACCTATATCGCCCGACATCAGCACTTTGCCGACAGGGTCGTAGACATGAAAATTGCCGGAAGCGTGCAGATAATGAGCCGGAATAAACTGCACCTCTACGCCATCGAGCGTCAGCTTGCCGCCTTGATCTTTAATGGCCTGGTATTGGATATGCTCCATCCCGAAATGGCGGATAAAACCTTCCCAAATCCAGGGTGCGTGCAGCTGGGCACGCTCCAGCGTCTGATCCCACAGCCCCAGGGAGGAGATGATATCGGGATCCTGATGGGAGGCGAATAGATGGGTGAGTTGTTCAATGGGGATGTGACAAACCACATTGGCCAGCATGGGGGCAAATAGCTCTATACCCCCCGGGTCCATCAGCAGAGCCTGCTCGGCAGTGACCAACATATATTGATTGGTGTCTATGATGCCGTCGGGTTTGTCCGGATCACGGCCAAAATAGATCCATTTGTGGCTATGGGTTTCCAACAAGAGTTGGCTCTTCATCCCTGTACTCCCTTATTGTTCAAGTAATTGAATCGCCTTATCTACCTGAGTGCGGATCGCGCCGGCAGCGGCATCGACCCGGTTGGCAACATGGTTGAAAGTGGCCTGATCGGCGGGTTTTATCCGGCAGGCTTCGATGCGGCACAGCGAGGCCAGCACTTTAGCGGTTTTCAGCTGCTGGCAGAGTTCTTCCAATTGCAATTCAATATCCAGGCTCAGGCGTTTGCACTGCTGCTCAAGGGCCATAAAGTGTTGGCTGTTCTTCTCCAGCGCCGACATGATGCTGTCGCCATAACGGGCTTTGCGGGCTTTCTCCCTGGCGCGGGCAAATTGCAGCATCGCCTTGCGGACTCTGGTCTGCTCGCTGGTCAGGCGGCTGATGGTCTGTGCCAGATGATTGATTCTCGCGGCTGAGTGGGTGGTGAAATGCGCCAGTTCGTCGATGGAGTGGGTCAGCGCCTTAAAGCCCAGCGCCATACTGCCGGCACGAATCGATGCCGCCTGGGCATTGCTGGCGATGATATTAATCTCTTTGCAGTGGCCCTGAGTCTTTTCCAGTTCGGCGGCTATGATGGCGGCACGAACATAGAACTGACGCGTTGGTTGACGTTCTGATCCCATAATTCACTGTTTTACAGTCATAATCCTGTTTGAGAGTATAGAAGATAATTAACTTGCCCACAGGCGCGAGCTGATTTTTCCCACCAATGGATTCAAGCTACAACTCAAGCGCTTGAATTTGCACCCTGTTTAGCTTGAAGAGCCTCTTTGAGAATAGATGCTTAGTGTTGTAACCATATGAATTGAAAGTTTTATTTTGATTGTCAGCCCAAATCGAATGCTCTAGTATCCGCAACTATCAGAACCAGCCCCTGCTTTATTCGAGTGGGGGCTTTTTAGGTTGTGGCTTTGTCAGTACACAGGCAACAACAGCCGCAGCATTTCAGAGAGGATACCCATTTGGTTTCGCTGTTAGACGATGAACTATTGGACAGGATTGCCGATGCACTTACAGACAGGGGATACATAGTGCTTGAGGATGTGCTGCCGGAGACATTGAGCCGCGCGTTGCTGGATAAGGTTAACCACTCGCCGGTAGAGAGTTTTCGCTGGGCTGAAATCGGCCGAGGCAATGAGCGCGTGCGTGAGCAGGAGATACGTTCAGACAGGATCCGCTGGTTGCATGAAGCACAACAGCCGGATGCCGACTATTTGGAGTATATGGCCTACTTGCGTCATGGGCTTAACCAGCGCCTGTTTATGGGGCTATTCGATTATGAAAGCCATTACGCCTTTTATCGCCCTGGTACTTTTTACCGTAAACACTTAGATGCGCTGCGGGGCAGTCGCAACCGGATCTTGACCACGGTATTTTTTTTGAACCCCGATTGGCAACAGGGTGATGGCGGTGAGCTGATGCTCTATGAAGAGGACGACGCTTTGCTTGAGCAGATCCCGCCGAGAATGGGCACTCTGGTGATCTTCCTGAGCGAGCGTTTCCCCCATGAAGTACTGCCAACCCATAAAGATCGCGCCAGCATAGCCGGTTGGTTTCGGGTAGCCGGTAGCTATGAACTACCATAAATAACACTACTGGCATGTTGCCTCTGGGCGGTATTTTTGAGCACAAGCTAAATCCAGGGGCATCAGGCTTATGCAGTAGCTTCAGCTAACACTCGGTGAGCGCAGAATCTCTTCATCTACCCAATGGAGCAGTTTTTTGATGGCTTTGGATAGCACTTGGTTCTGGCGCACTATATATCCCAGGCTGGCCGAGGGGAAACTGGGCAGTGGCGTCATGCAGGACTGCAAATTGAGTTTGGGATGCAGGGCAAAGTCCGGCACTATGGCAATACCGAAACCGGCTTCGGCCCAGTCTATTTGGGCATCCACGCTGCCCACTTCCATGATGCGATATTCCGGTAGTTTGAGCTCGGGAAGCGCCGGGTCAATCAGATCCCGGGTGCGGGTATCATGTCCCAGCAGTATCAAGGTAGGTGCTTCCTGCGGGCTTGGGACTTTACCCTTCTGCCAGGTCTTGAGATCATTGCCCAAGGCGTACCATTTTACTTGTTTCAGCTCGGTAAAATGCAGCGGCTGACTCTCTTTTTGCGCCATAACAAAGCCGAGATCGGCCTTGGCACTTTTTACCAGGTCTGCTGCCTGGGAGGATGTGGTGTTCAGCAACGTCAGGTCGATGCCGGGGAATTCGGTTTTGAACGACTGAAAAGGGCCTATCAGCAGCCATCTGGAAATGATATCGCTGGCGGCTATGGTCATGGTGCCCTGGCACAGATCATTGATGGCGTTGAGATCGGCCTGGCAGCTTTGCAGCTCCATCAGGGTGTTGTGTGCACTCCTTAACAAGCGCTCACCGGCTTGGGTCAGCCGAAATGGATTACGCTCAATCAGCTTTACCCGGGTGGTTTGCTCCAACTGCTTGATATGCAAACTGACATTGGGTTGAGTCATATGCAGCTCATTGGCTGCCTTGCCGAAGTGTTCCAGACGGGCCAGGGTGACAAAGGTCTTAAGCCAATGGAGTTCGAGCATAGCAGCCTCTTTAAGGGTTTTTTAAACGGTACTTTTGACGTTTGAGGGGCAGGCGCTTTATGGTTGGCGGCTTGGTCATGGCAATTGCCCACTATCTTCGATTCCGATGCAAAATATCCTGATATGGATTTCTTATCAAGCTTATAATGATTATTAATTTTTCTTATTCATGCCGTGGTCATAGGATAGACAGGTTTTTGTTTAGGAGAACTGGAAATGTCGTCTATTGTTGTAGTTGGTGCAAACTGGGGTGATGAAGGTAAAGGCCGTATCGTGGACTATCTGGCAGATAGCGCGGCGGCGAGTATACGTTTTCAGGGCGGCAACAATGCCGGCCACACAGTTGTGAATGACTATGGGACATTCAAACTGCATCAACTGCCTAGCGGCGTATTCAATCCAAGTTGTTTGGCGGTATTGGGCCCCGGCATGGTGATAAGTCCTGCGCCACTTTCCGAAGAGATTGCCGAGGTGAAATCCGCCGGCGTCAATGTCAATCTGTGTATTTCCGACCGGGCGACTCTGTGCCTGCCAATCCACGCCATTGAAGATACTCTGGAAGAAGAGCGTCTCGGTGACGGCGCTTATGGTTCTACCCGCCAGGGCATTGCCCCGGCTTACGGTGACCGGGTAATGAAAAAAGGCATTCTGGTGGGTTGGTTGAAGCAGCCTGAAGTACTGCGTGAACGTATCCAGTTTATGCTGGACTGGAAACTGCCGCAGCTTAAGGCGCTGTATCCCTCTTTTGAATTTTCGCAAACCGCAGAAGAGATGACCGCCTGGTTGCTGGAAGTGTCCGCCCCTTGGCGTGATGCCATCTGCAACGTGAGTGAGCCGCTGAAAGCGCTGCAGGCAAAAGATCAAAACCTGCTGTTTGAAGCCCAGTTGGGCGCGGGTCGTGATCTGGTTTACGGTGAATACCCTTGGACCACTTCTTCCAACGTGACCGCTGCTTATGCCGGTCTTGGCAGTGGTTTACCGGCACTGCGCCCCGAGCGGGTGATTGCGGTAGCCAAGTCCTTCAGCTCCTCCGTTGGAACCGGCACCTTGATCACCGCCATGGAAGAGCAGGACAACTTCCGCGAAGCCGCCAATGAGTACGGCGCGGTAACCGGGCGTCCCCGTGATATGGGCTATTTCGATGCTGTGGCCACCCGCAACGGTGTCGAGCTGCAGGCGGCGACCGAAGTGGCGCTGACCAAGCTGGATTGTTTGAGTGGGATGCAGGATCTGAAAATCTGCATCGATTATCAGGGCGATCACAGCGAAAACCCGATTTGGCCACAAACCTCTGCTTTGGCGCCTGTTTATGAGCAGATGGAAGGCTGGAGCGAAGACATCACGGCTTGCCGCACCTTTGAGAGCCTGCCACTGGCGGCACAAAAGTACGTGCAGCGGGTTGAAGAGCTGATGGGTGTTCCGGTGAAAATGATCTCTGTTGGCCCAGAGCGGGCGCAGATGATCCTGCGTTAACAAGGTTGCCTGTTTATGCCCAAGTCTCTCCGTGTGTGACATAGTTTAGGGAGGCTTGGGCATCATAGTATTTCTTAATTGACCGAGCTTTATTTGGGTCATTGTGCTTTCTTTGCTGTTAGCTATTTCCCCTCCGCATTTCAATTTATTGCCGTGCCCTTTGAACTGACCTGCTGTTATCATTGGCTTTGATTTTTACAGTCGTTTTGAAAGAAACCATTTGTTAACATTTAATCTGGTTTAATGATTTATTCATGTTAGTCTGGTATTTAAACAAGCGTTAAATCATTATCTTGCATTATTAGGGAGGCAAATCATGGGACTGGAAGCATGCTTGACCGGAGAACATGTGATCCTCGAACCTTTGAGTCAGGATCATCTGCCGGCGCTGTCGTTGGCGGTTGCCGATGGTGAGTTGTGGCGCTTGTGGTACACCAACGTGCCGCATCCGGATGAGATGAAGGACTATATCCAGCAGGCTTTGGACAGTGAGCAGCGCGGTGAAGCCTTGGCCTTTGCAGTACGTAGCCGAGGCAGCGGTGCAATCGTTGGATGTACCCGCATTTGCAACTGGGATCAAGCCAACCGGCGGCTGGAGATTGGGTATACCTGGTATGCCAAAAGTGTGCAGCGCAGCGCCATCAATACCGAAACCAAACTGTTGTTGCTGGAGTACGCCTTTGAGACTCTGGATGTGATGGCGGTGGAGTTCAGAACCCATTTTCACAACCAGGCTTCGCGGGAGGCCATCACCCGCCTGGGGGCCAAGCAAGATGGTATCTTACGCAATCACAGACTGCTCAAGGACGGCAGCGTCAGGGATACAGTGGTTTATTCCATCATTGACAGCGAATGGCCAGAGGTGAAGCAAGGCCTCAAGGACAGGCTGGCATTTTACAGTGATCAGTACCGTGCCGAACTCGCACAGTGAGTAAGCGCCACTTAGGACAATATTGAATCGAAGGGAAACCATTCATGCTAAAGCAAGTTATTCGGGCACAGTCACAGGATGCCGAGATTATCTCACCGCTGTTTGATGAGTATCGTCAGTTTTATGGTTATCCCAGCGAGCCCGAACTGGCGTTAAGCTTTATCAGCCAAAGGCTTAAGCGGGATGAATCCGTGATCTTTTATCTGCCGGATGAGCAAAACCAGGCTTTGGGGTTTGTGCAGCTCTATCCCGGCTTTTCTTCGCTGCGGGCGGCGCCGCTGCTGATCCTCAATGATATTTATGTTACTCAACATGCCAGGTGTGTCGGCATAGGTCGTGCGCTGCTCGATGCCGCGCTGAATTATGCCAAAGCGCAGGGCATTGATGAGTTGATCCTCGAAACCCTGCGTAATAACGTCAGGGCGCAGGCGCTCTATGAGTCCATTGGTTTTGTCCGGGACAATGAATTTTTCCATTACAGTCTGACTCTAAAACCTTGAAATTCATTAGGCACTAAAGTAGCTTGCCTTCATCGATATCAAGAGGATCACCAAGATGTCCCAAAAAACTGCTTTGTCTGTCTTTGCCACCATCGGCTTGTTTTCCAGTGCCAATGTGCTCGCCGGCCCCGCCGAGGAGGCCTTTAGCGCCGAGTTGCAACAATGCGCCGCCTATTATCAGATAAGTTCTGAAGCCATAGGGGCAATGAATGCACCTCAGATGGCCGCCGTTGGAGATAGACTCAAGCAATCCGCCAAGGATGCCGAAGCTTTAGCTGCCCAGTACAGTTCGGCGCAAGATGCCGAGAAAGGCGTGGCAGCAGCCCGTGCCGAAATGCTGGAAACCATGGGCAACAGCAAGAGTTTGGGCGGTTTGATGAGCCAATACAAAGACAGCTGTAAAACCATCTTGGCCGAGCCGCAAAAGCGCCTCGACTACTGGATAATGGCTAACATGTGATGCAATAAAATGCGGCCGCCGCCTGTCTCTTTGTCCAAGGAAGGGAGGCAATATGCTTTTGAGTCTGTTACTGGCCGCTTTTATCATCTTGCTCGCGCTCGCGATTGAGTTCTGGCCCAGGATCCGCTCCTCTGCCCGCGAACGCCGGCAAGGCGGCCTGTGGTCACTGGAAAACCATAGCCGCGCCAGCGGGCGTGAACAGCAAGGATGCTTTGCGGATCTCAGTTTCACACCTTTCCTGCTTACTGCCAGTCTGGCCTTGATAGCCTGCGCATTTGAGTTGATGCCGGAAACTTATGTATTTGGTTTAATACTCTTTATTGTTCTCAACCTACTGCTGTTGATGGTCTGGCATCTCTATGCCAGACTGCTTGGCGGGCAAAAAAGTGGCCAGAGCCTCTTGCCGCCGCTGCTTTACGGCCTCGCGGCCCTGTTTGCCTGGATGGGGGCTATGCCGTAAGTCAAGCCGTAAGTCAGGCCCTAAGCCCGATTCCTAGGCAAGAATTCATGAGCCCGGCCCGAATTACACCAAGAAGCGTTGCATCGGCCTCAAGCTGTTTGAGGGCATCACAGCATTGGTTCTCGGGCGCTGAAATGTCAGCTTACAATTAGCTTGCGGCCCGGCGCTGGAATTTGGCATTAAATAGGGAACTTGCACCTTTATCCAAGGTTCAAAGCTGCAGACAATAACAAGGAGTGGTTGAGCGCCTGTCGCAATACCCACAAGAGCAATGATAAAGCTTCAACAACTTTGCAAAACCTATCAGATGGGCGACGCCTGTGTGCGAGCGCTCGATGAAGTCAGTTTCGACATTCAAGCCAATGAATTTGTGGCCATTATGGGGCCTTCAGGTTCAGGCAAGTCGACGCTGATGAATATCATCGGCTGCCTGGATAAACCCAGCAGTGGCAGTTACCTGCTCAATGGCGAAGAGGTGGGACAACTGGATGACGATGCCTTGTCTGCGGTGCGTAACCGCCAGATAGGTTTCGTATTCCAAAGTTTTCACCTCTTGCCGAGACTCACAGCGCTGCAAAATGTGATGCTGCCGCTGCGATACAGCCCAGAAGGGCAGGGCGATGAAACCCACGCCATAGAATTGCTGAGGCGTGTCGGACTGGGAGAGCGACTGGATCACAGGCCCAACCAACTCTCCGGCGGTCAGCGTCAGCGGGTGGCGATAGCTCGCTCCCTGGTCAATCGCCCGGCCATTTTACTGGCCGATGAGCCCACCGGGGCGCTGGACAGCAAGACTTCGCTTGAGATCATGGCGCTGTTTACCGAGCTGCATGCCGCAGGGCAAACCATTATTCTGGTGACCCACGAAGAGGAAGTGGCCGCTTACGCCCAGCGGGTTATCCGTATGCGTGATGGTTGCCTGCAGAGTGACAGGAGGGCTAATGCGGCCTGATTCTCTTTTACTTTTGAGCCTGGCGGTCTCTGGCCTGACTTTTTCAAGCTTGGCTGTTTCAGAAATCGCGATACCGGCGGCGGCCGGCTCGTCTTTTTCGATAGTTTCTCCATTGGAGCCTTTAACGGACAAGGGAGCGGATGCCAAGTCGCCGCCTGCCGCGCAGCTGCTACTGACAGGTAAAGTCAGTTCCGCCAAGTCGCAGACCTTCAGCGTCCCCAAGGCCGGTGATGCCTGGCGCTATCAAATTCAGTGGATGTTACCCGAGGGCTCTTTGGTCTCTCCCGGGCAAGTGGTGGTGGTGTTTGACAAGAGTCAGGTGGCCAACCAGATAGAACAGTTGGAAGCCAGCATGCTCAGGGTGTCGGCGCAGGAGCAAAGCCAGACCATAGAGCTCAAATCCAAGGTATTGCAAGCCAGGTTCGAGCTGAAAAAGCAGTTACTGGAGCAGGAAAAGGCGCAACTGGTGGCGGCCGTGCCGGCAGATTTTATCGCTGCCAAGGAGTACGCCGACAATCAGTTCAAGCTGCTGCAGCTAAATGCCGAGGTGACCAAGGCCAAGCAGGCACTGGCCGAAGCTCTGGATACCGAGAAGGCGACCCTGGCACAGCTGAAGATTGACAAGGAAAAGGCGGCGCTCGAGTTGGCCCAGGCCTTCAAGGACTTGGACAGCCTGGAGCTGAAAGCCGAAATCGCCGGCCCTTTGCTGCTTGGACGGGAGCCTTGGAGCAATAAAAAATTCGAGGTGGGAGATACGGTGCAAGTGGGGCGACAAATCGCCACTGTGCCTGCTATGGAAGATCTGGAAGTGATCGCCTGGGTCAATGAGGTGGATGTGGATCGCCTGAAACCCGGGCAAGCCGTGATCATGCGTCTGGATGCGGAAATTGAGCGCGCCTTTCCCGGACAAGTTGCTAGTATCGGTCGCCAGGCCATCAATCTACCGGCCTGGGGCCGCAGTAACTGGTTTGAAGTGGGGATCCGTTTCAAGGCGCCTGATGATATCGCCATGATCCCCGGCATGAGTGTACTGGTGGAAACCGGAGGCAAACATGAAGCGCTTTAGTTTGGCCTGGCTGGCACTGCTTGCGTTGAGCGCGTGCAGTGATGGGGTGAGCACTCAGGTAGTGCAGGGGCCTTTGAGTCAAAAAATAGAAGTCACCGGCGAGCTGGTGGCGGCCGATACCGTGTCTTTAATGCCGCCTGTAATGCGGCGGATCTGGCAATACCAGGTCAAGCAGCTGGCGCCGGAAGGCAGCGAGGTGGAAAGTGGCGAGATGGTGGCTCAGTTGGATACCTCGGAACTGACTCAAAGGCTGTCGGTCAAATCGGCCGAGCTTGAGGCTACGGTGCAGGACTTGCAGACCTCCAAGCTGCGTAATGCCAAGAAGATGGAGGAGCTCAAGTTGCAACTGGCTGAGGCCAAAATGGGTTTGGACAAGGCCGAGCGTAAGTTTGCCCTCTCTGATGACACTGTTGCGGCGCTGGATAAAGAAAAGTACCAGCGTGACGCGGTGATCGCCCGTGACAAGGTGGCTCTGGTGCAGCAGCAACTGGTGCTGGAGGCCCAGAGCGCCAGGCAACGGGAAGCCATGCTCGACGGAGACAGGCAGAAGTTCGCCGCCGAAGTGGCGGCGCTGAAAAAGGGTATCGCCTCGATGACCTTGGTGGCGCCCCGTGCCGGTATGGTGGTCTATGGCAACGATCCTCAGGGCAACAAGCTCAAAGAGGGCCAATCTGTGTTTGCCGGTGATGTGATGTTGTCCATTCCTGATCTCGACAGCATGCAGGTCAATATGGCGATCCCTGAGGTAGAAGCCCGCAGAGTCAAACTGGGCCAGCAACTCAAGATCCGTCTGGATGCCAATCCTGATAAAGTCTTTACAGGAAAAATCAAAGAGTTGGGTGCAGTTTTTCGTAACAAAAGCCAGGAGGTTCCTCTGGTGGTGTTCGATGCGGTTGCCAGTATAGACGAGCCGGATACCGAGTTGATGCGCCCGGGAATGACCGCCAAGATCAGCATAGAAATTGCCGATGACAGTCAGCGTACTCTGGTGGCTCAGGATGCGGTGCATTACGAGGCCGGTCATCCTTATGTGCTGCTGGACGGGCTCTTGGGGGCTCGCAAACAGTCGGTGCGGGTCGGTGCCATGGGGGGCGATCAGGTTGAAATACTCACCGGCTTGCAAGTGGGCGATGAGGTATTGCTGCCATGAAGAATCATTTGCTAATCACCTTTGCCTTGATAATGCAGGCCTTGATAGCCTTGGCCTTGAGTGGCTGCCAACCGAGCAGTAATGATGGTGTGCTCACCATGACAGTCAGCCGTGGCGAGTTTCAGGTTAATATCCCCGCCAGCGGTGAGCTGGAAGCGGCGCAGTCCACTCCCGTTGTGGTGCCCACGGGGTTACGTGGGCCTCAGTCCCTGGCCTGGATCCAGAACAACTTTACCCAGGTCAAGGCCGGTGATGTGGTGGCCAGGCTCGATGATACAAGGGAGTCGTTTCGCTTGCAGATGGAAGCCTTCGACTTTGAGCGCCTGGCGCAGGATGCCAAGATCCAGACAGAGAAAGATCTCACCTTGAGCCAGAGTTTGACTTTGGGAAGCAAGGTCACAGGTAATGAGCGGCAGTTGGCCGAGCGCTTTTTCAGTGCGGATGAGCGGGTTTACACCAAAATCAACATCATAGATCAGATGCGCAACAAGGAATATTTGGATGCCAAGCTGGATTATTTCCAGTGGGGCGGCACTCAGCACCAGGCGCAGGCCGATGCCGAGCAGGCGCTTATCAAGCTGAAACAGAAAGGCCATCAGGCCAAGATTGACAGGTATCAGGGCAATCTGACACAGATGGAGATTATCGCGCCGCACGACGGGCTGTTTGTCTATCAGGCAGGCTGGGATGGCGCCTTTCCCGTGGTGGGGGACATGATCTGGTCCGGATTCCCCATAGGCATATTGCCGGATACTTCCGTGATGCAGGCAAGAGTCTATGTGCTTGAATCAGAAGCTGTGGGGCTGGCCATCGGCAAGCAGGCCACAGTGACTCTGGATGCCTATCCTGAGCGACCCTTTAGCGGCACTGTGACCCAGGTCGATGCGCTGGCCAAGCCCAAAGACAGAGATAGCCCGGTGAACTATTTCCAGTTCACCATCAGCCTGGAGCAAACTCTGCCGGCCATTATGCAGCCGGGAAGGCAAGTGAATGCCAAGGTGCAGGTGCTGGATCTCAATGATGTATTGACTGTGCCCAATCAGGCCCTGTTTCAAAAAGACGGCCGCTACTGGGTGTATCTTAAGCAGGGCGGCGGCTTTATGCGCCGGGATGTGACTCCGGGGCACAGATCCCTTAACCGCACCGAAATTATCGCTGGGCTCAATCCCGGTGATGTAATAGCCCTGACAACTCCACCCAAGAGGAGTCAGCTATGAGTTCGATAATAGGACTATGGCAAGGATTTACCCAGGCGTTCGATGAGATGCGCCACCACAAACTGCGTACCGCCTTGACACTGCTGGGGATGATATTCGGTGTCGGCGCCGTTATAGCCATGCTCAGCGTCGGTGAAGGTGCCGAGCGTGAAGCCTTGAAGATGATTGAATCCATGGGGGTTCGAAATCTGGTGGTCAACAGCCGCAGCAATGACGGCGAGGCGCTGAAATCGATTCGTGAACATAGTGTTGGCCTGAGCCTGCGTGATATCGACAGTGCCAGAGACACCTTGCCTTTTATTCAGGATTGGGGCGCCGCCAAGGAAGTAAAAGTCTTCAGTCTGTTTTCCGCCGAAGGGCGTAGCGATGCCAGTGTGATGGGGGTGACTCCCAGCTATTTTGGGCTGACGTCGCTAAAGCTCAATGAAGGGCAGATTTTTACCGAGCAGGATGAGGTCTACTACCGCCAGGTCGCCGTGTTGGGACCAGAGGCGGCTCGCAGCCTGTTTCCCAAGGGCAACGCCCTTGGCAAGCACATCAAGATTAATCATCAATGGTTTACCGTGGTGGGTATCTTGGCCGATGCCAATCGCGGTAAGTCTAAAATCCAGGGCGTCAAGCTTGGGGGCGAGCGCAATCAGGTGTTCATTCCACTGTCGAGCGCCCTGAAAAAGATGCAGTTCAAGGCGCTTGAAGATGAGCTGGATATGATCAAGCTGTCGCTCAGGGAAGAGGTTGAGCCTTCGCTGGCGGCCAAGAGCCTGAATCATTTGTTGCAGCGCCGTCATGGCGGTGAGAAGGACTATGACATAGTGGTGCCGGCCGACCTTTTGGCCCAACATCAGAAGACCCAACAGATCTTCAATATCGTCATGGCCTGTGTCGCCGGGATCTCGCTTCTGGTGGGCGGGATTGGCATTATGAACATTATGCTGGCCACCATTTTGGAGCGTACCGCCGAGATAGGTTTGCTGCGGGCGCTGGGGGCCAGGCGTAAGGATATCGCCCGGCAGTTTTTGATTGAAAGTATCGCTATTTCTGCTACCGGCGGTCTGTTTGGCATAGTTGTGGGGCTGGGACTGGCGCTGCTTATTTCAACAGCGGCCGGTTGGCCTGTGGCTTGGTCTCCCTTTGCGATACTGCTGGCGCTTGGGGTTTGTATGAGTATCGGGGTCGGCTTCGGCCTCTATCCGGCGCAGAAGGCGGCCAAACTGGATCCCATAATTGCCTTGCAACGGGACTGACAGAGGTTTCTTTCTTCGCTGTCAGAGGTTTTGGCGCCATGGACGGCGCTCGCAAGGGCGTGTTCTGCAAAAGCGGCAACGGTTAGACAGGCGCTTTATTGTCATTGTGTCGATGTTCCTCTGGATAGAAACTGTCGGCACACAGGCTCTGCCTACAACTGTGCTGATCTGTTTGATCTTGTGATTAAATATAGGAACCTAATTCTTTCAAGGAAAGTGGGCAGGTCATTTCATGGATGCTTTGCAACAACACAGAGCCCAGGCCAAGCAGCGACTCTATTTATGGCATTCGCAACATCTTGTCTCGGGGACGGCGTGGCGCAAAGCTTTGGGATTGCTGCCATCACCAGGGGCCAAGCAGAGTCTGAGCTTTTTTAACCCTCTGCTGCTGGGGTGTGCTGCGCTCTGTTTTGCTTCGGCGCTTATCTGCTTTTTTGCCTACAACTGGGCCGCTTTGCCGCGCATGGGCAAGTTGGCGTTATTGGAAACCGGTTTGCTGGGCTGTTTGTTGCTGGCCTTTGCATTGAGCCGATGGTTAAAGTCACCCCTTGCCGACAAGGCACAAGCCGCTTTGCCCTGGCTCCTGTTTGTGGCCTGTGTGTTTGTCGGCGTCTTGCTGGCCTTTATCGGCCAGAGCTATCAGCAAGGGGCCGACAACTGGCAGTTGTTTGCCGTGTGGGCACTGCTTATTCTGCCCTGGGTGGTATTTTTGAAACTGGAAGCCGGTTATCTGCTGCTTATCTTGCTGTTGAACCTGACCCTGTACTTGTTATTGCAGATAACCTCATTGCCGTTTGCAGACCTGTTTAGCTTGCTGGGGGATGACAGGCTCGCCATCCCTTGGTCACTGTTTGCGCTTAATTGGCTGCTGCATCAATGCCTGCTTCGTTTTGCGCTGACAGACAAGCAAGGCATCCCCCTCAGCGAGGTAACCAGCGGGTTGCTCGGTTGGGGCTTTTTGTTGCTGGCGAGTTGTTGGACACTGTTCGACTCCTTGAGCAAAGAGCAGTTTATTGCTGTGGTTCTCTACGGGGTGGTTGCCGCGGCGCTGATACGAGGCTACCACACAAGGCGTAAACTCTACGGCATGGCGCTCGGGCTTTTCAGCACGGCAGCGTTATTTGATCTCTGGTTGCTGCGCTTGCTTTCTGAAGTGTTTGACGGTGATGCCGTGGTACTGCTGTTTGCCCTGATGACGCTTTGCGTGCTGCTCAGTGCCTCAGTCGCCGCCTTGCTGCTAAAGCGCTTGCAGGCTGACTATCTGGCCGCGGTACCGGAGCAACAGGCCCAAAAACACAAAGATGCGACTGCCAACACAGAGCCCAGGGAGGATGAGAAAATCGTCCCTAATGCGGGCAGCCTTTTCTGGCAACGGCTGCAGCAGGCAGGCATTGTCTCGGGGGATGTGGCACAAGAGACTCCAGAGTTGCAAAGTCCCTGGTATCTCAAGGCGATGCTTATCCTGTTTGGCTGGTTAGCCGGGATCTGTTTACTGGGTTTCATCGGCACCGGCCTGGCGTTATTGTTGGACGATATTCAGCCTGGGTTGCTGCTGAGCCTGGCGCTGGCGGCATCTGCAGTGGCCTTTGGTTTGAGCCGAGGTCAAAGTGGACTGTTTATCTCTCAGTTTGCCTTGAGCTTTGCCGTGGCCGCCTTGGTGCTCTATGGCATCGCCTTTGATGAGCTGCTGTTTGAAGTGGCTTCCTGGCGCTGGTGGTTGATGCTGGCCCTGGCGGCCTCGCTTCATTGGTATCTGCTGCCACCTTATTTGACCCGGTCCAGTTGCGCGCTGCTGGCATTATTGGCCTTGACTGCGCTGCTGCAGACACTTTTATCACCACCCTTGGTGACGCCGGCACTGCTACTGGGCTTTGTGCTGCTCTGGCGCCATGAGGCCGACTGGGGCAAGGCGCCGCTTCGCTGGCGCTCCCTTGCCATGGCCATGACCTTGGCACTGCTCTTTTGTCAAACGCCGCAATTGGTTTGGCTGGAAGGCGTCTGGGAGTTAAAGGATCCCGGTATGAGCCCGGCTATGTTGCAGGGCGCGCAATGGTTACTTGAAGCTTTGCTGCTGTGGCAACTTTGGCGTCTTTTCGGCAGTCGAATGAACGCAATCCGGCATCAATTGGATGGGCGTTCGCAGATGCTGTTGCTACTGGGACTGCTGTCGGCCTTGGTTTGGTTTTGGTGGATCCCCGGGCTTATCGCCGGCGCATTGGTGGCGGTTTTCGGCTTTGTGCTGGCCGAGCGCTTGCTGCTCTGGCTCGGGGTACTGGCGATGCCGGTTTACTGCGGTTATTACTATTACTCGTTGCAGCAAACCTTGTTGGAAAAATCCTTGCTGCTGATGCTGCTTGGCGTGAGCCTGCTACTGCTTTGGTTTGCGCTGAAGCCTTTGAGCGACAGGCCTGAGTGGCTGGCGGCGCAGAATGGGGGTGAGCAGTGATGAAACCCAAATTGACGCCCAAAATCATGGGGTTGTGCCTCGTGTGGGGGCTGCTTTGTTTGCTGGTCATCAACATTTCCGTGTGGCAGAAAGAGCAACTCTGGCAGCACGGTGAGCCCATCTTGCTTGAGCTTGCACCTGTGGATCCCCGTTCGCTGATGCAGGGGGATTATATGCAACTCGACTATAAATTGGCCCGGCAATTGGCCAATGAGCTGCGCGCAAAAGGGCTGTTTCAGGACAATATGCAGGGCTGGCTCAGAGTGAGTCTCGATGAGCAGCAGCGCGCCGCTTTTGTGGCGCTGGAGAGTGACCCGGATGCTCCTTTGTTGCAGCAGCAAAGACGCTTGCCGTTTAAAGTCCGTCAGGGAGATGTGCAATTGGCGAGCCAGGCTTTTTTCTTTGAGGAGGGCCAGGCGGAGCATTTCAGTCAGGGACGTTATGGCGAGCTGAGATTGGGCACTGACGGGGAGCTGATGTTAGTGGGCCTGCGTGACGGCCAACTTAAACCGCTTTGAACCTAAGAGTGGTAAGGCCGTGTTCATTAAACCACTAGAGTGACTTAGGTTTTTTTACGTTTTCCTCCAAGCTAACTCATTGATAAGACTAATTAACTAGCACTAAAGTTTGATAAATATTTTACATATTGCAACTTGATTGTAACCTGTGGCCTTTATAGTGGCTGCTTCTCCGGATGCGGAGATGTGGAAATAACATTACTTATTGATAAATAAGAAAATCACTATAATCAGGATATATTTCAGGGGTCAATATGTTAACCAAGGCAAGTCTGCTTGCCCTGGCCGTGGGCAGTATTGCTGCCCAGGCTCAGGCGAGTGAGCAAGTGATCATTTCCGAATACGTTGAAGGTTCAGGCAATAATAAGGCCATCGAGCTCTTTAACACCGGCAGTCAAGCTGTCGATCTCAGCCAGTATCAGCTGGATATCTTCTTCAATGGCAGTAGCAGTGCTGGCAGCAGCATTGCCCTGAGCGGCATGCTGGCCGCCGGTGGCACTCATGTATTGGCCGACAATGATGCCGACGCTGCAATCCTGGCGTTGGCGCAGCAAACCAGCAGCGCCAGTTTCTTCAACGGTGATGATGCCCTGGTGCTGAGCCGTAATGGTGAGGTGGTCGACAGTCTCGGCCAGGTTGGGGTGGATCCAGGCTCCGAGTGGGGCAGCGGTGATGTTTCCACTCAAAACAATACCATAAGGCGTAAGCTGGACAACTTGAGTGCGGATCTCGACCCCTTCGATGCGGTCGACCTCAGTGGTTGGGACGGCTTTGCCATCGATAATATCGACGATCTGGGGGCCTTTGGCGGTAATGCCGGCGAGCCGGGTGAACCGACAGATCCCGGTAATGGCGCCCTGGTTTGCGGCGATGCGGCTACACCCATTCATGCATTGCAGGGTAGCGGCGAGGCCAGTCCATTGGCTGGTGAAACCCTGGAAGTGGAAGCAATAGTCACCAGTAACCAGGAAGCGGGTCTCAAGGGATTGTTCCTGCAGATGGCCGATGCCGAAGCGGATGCCGATCCTTTAACCTCGGAAGGGGTGTTCCTGTACACAGGCAATAGCGCCAGTGGTTATCAGGCAGGCGACCGAATTCGGGTGCGGGCTCAGGTCACTGAATATCAAGGCTTGACCGAACTGACCAATGTCAGTGCCAAGGCCTTGTGTGCCACATCACAACCTCTGCCGAGTGCAGCCAGAGTGAGCCTGCCGGTCAATGACAGCAGTGCACTTGAAGCCTTCGAAGGCATGCTGGTCAGCTTTGAGCAGCATCTTACGGTAAACGAAGTCTACAACCTTGGCCGTTATGGTGAGGTGTTGTTGGGTTCAAGCCGTCACTTTATCGGTACTCAGGTAGCCAATCCCGGCGCCGATGCCTTGGCGGTTACGGCAGCCAATGCCCTGGATTCCATAGTGCTTGACGATGGCCTGACGGCACAAAACCCGGATCCTGTTATTTATCCGGCCCCGGGTCTGAGCGCCGCTAACCCGCTCAGAGTCGGTGATACTGTCACAAACCTCACCGCGGTGATGCATTACGGTTTTGGTATTTACCGTTTGATGCCGGTCGATACCGTCAACTTTGTTGCCGCCAATCCCAGAGCGTCCGAGCCTGAGTTGAATCGTCTCGATGCCTTGACAGTTGCCAGTTTCAACGTGCTCAACTATTTTAACGGCGATGGCCAGGGCGGCGGTTTCCCCACCTCCCGTGGCGCCGATACTCAAGCGGAGTTTGAGCGCCAACGAGCCAAGATAATCGCGGCGATGAAAACCATTAACGCCGATGTCTTCGGTTTGATGGAAATCGAGAACGATGGTTTCGACCGTAACTCGGCAATTGCCGATCTGGCCCGCGGTCTCAACGACGCCATTGGCACTGACAGCTATCGCTATCTGGCGCCACAGGTTAATCGCATTGGCAACGATGAGATCAGCGTCGGTATTCTGTATCGTCAGGACAGAGTCACCCCGGAAGGGGTAGCGGCGATTCTGGACAGCAGTAATTCGGCGCTGGATGACAATGGTCAGGTGCTGTTCAACGATGGCAAGAACCGTCCCATGCTGACCCAGAAGTTTAGCGTCAACGACAGTGAGGATAACTTTGTGGTGGCGGTCAACCACCTCAAGTCCAAGGGCAGTGATTGTAATGCGCTGGGCGATCCCGACATGAACGACGGCCAGGGTAACTGTAATTTGACCCGAACCCGCGCTGCCATGGCGATAGGCCAGTTCCTGCAGACTGAATATCAGGGTGACAAGGTACTGGTGATAGGGGATCTCAATGCCTATGCCAAGGAAGATCCACTGACAACCCTGGCCAATGCCGGTTACGCCGAGTTGTTTGGCGAGCTTGGTAAGCCTTCAGCATACTCCTATGTGTTCTCAGGTGAGTCGGGACAGTTAGATCATGCACTGGCCAATGAAGCCATGCTGACCAATGTTCGTGATGTGACCGATTGGCATATCAATACCGATGAACCCAGAGTGCTGGACTATAACACTGAGTTCAAGACGCCGGAGCAACTGCAAAGTTTCTACAGCAACGATGCCTTCCGTTCATCGGATCACGACCCTGTGATCATCGCGCTGGACTTTGCCGCGGCCAATCAGGCACCGGTTGCCGAGTTTTCAGTGCAGCAAAATGGTGCTGCTGTGGCGCTCTCTAGCACGTCGAGTGATAGCGACGGTGAGTTGGTGAGCCAGGAGTGGGATCTGGGGGATGGTACTCAAGCCTTTGGCGAGCAGGTGAGTCATGAATACCAGCAAAGCGGCGTCTACCTCATCACTCTGACTGTGACTGACGACAAAGGTGCCCAGCACAGTGTCAGCCGTGAGGTGACCGTTGAGATAGCCCCTGAGCCGACCGAGCCTGTGGCGGTTATCCGCCATCTGGATCTTTGGTTGCTGCAGGTGTTTATCTCCGAGAGCTATGATCCTGACGGTTATATCAAAAAGCAGCAGTGGCGCTTCAACGATGGGCGAAGATTCAACGGCCCGGTTGCCATGCGTATTGGCGGTCGTGCCAATGAAGTGACCTTGACCGTGACCGACAATGATAAACAAAAGGCCAGCACCAGCCTGAGCTTTTAACCGCTTAAGATGAAAAACGCCCGCAGCAGCGGGCGTTTTTGTTTTCAGCCCCTAAACCACCTACTTCAGTAGGTGGTTATCATCAATTTAGGCTTGGCCTGTAAAGGCTACCCATGCTAATTGCTCTTTTGATTTTTAGCGAAGTCAAAGGACAAAAAGCATGAGTAGATACGAGCAAGCATCGCATGTGTATTGGCGATGTCAATATCATATAGTTTGGACTCCAAAGTACCGTTTTAGGATTCTCAAAAACAAAGTAGGTAAGGACGTTTACCGCTGTATTCACGTTTACAGTGAGCAACTTGGGTGCAAAGTAGTAGAGTTAAATGTTCAGGTAGACCATGTTCATTTAGTTATAAAAGTTCCGCCAAAGTTATCGATATCAAGACTGATGGGAGCG
>NZ_LVDR01000014.1:0-120876 GCF_007636515.1 Shewanella sp. MSW | reverse complement strand
ATTGTTGACGGTAAAGTTCAAGTTACTCAAGCAGAAGGTAAAGATATTGCCATTGTGTCAGGCAATAATGGCTTTGATGTTGCGGCGGTCATTGATGGTACAGCGGGTACTGCGCACACAGTGGCTGATGCTGGTTCCGCAAATGCTAATGGTGTGTTGTCTTTTGCAGCGAATACGTCTTTTGAATTATCGGGTGCTGCGGCAATTACTTCAGCCGCGACAGTGCAATCTTCACTTTCAACGATTGAAGATATTGATATTGCTACAGCTTCTGGTGCGCAATCAGCGTTAGATGTAATTGATGGTGCAATAGCAATGATTGATAACCAACGTGCTGACCTGGGTGCGGTGCAAAACCGGATGAGCTTTACTATCAACAACTTGAATAGCATTAGCACCAACGTATCTGATGCCCGTAGCCGTATTCAGGACGTGGACTTTGCCAAGGAAACGGCACAGATGACCAAGCAGCAAATTTTGTCTCAGACATCT
The DNA here is from genome assembly GCF_007636515.1 of Shewanella sp. MSW. Classification (NCBI taxonomy): domain Bacteria; kingdom Pseudomonadati; phylum Pseudomonadota; class Gammaproteobacteria; order Alteromonadales; family Shewanellaceae; genus Shewanella; species Shewanella sp. MSW. Next base: position 120,384 of record NZ_LVDR01000014.1, on the reverse strand, counting down.
TCTGCCATGCTGGCCCAGGCTAACCAGTTGCCTCAGGTGGCTCTGTCACTGCTGTAATCCAAGCGATTAAGGCATAAAAGGTTATAATCAGGAGGGGGAGGGCTTAGTGCCCTCCCTTTTATTTGACGTACCGGGAATAATGGGTTTGCAATGTCACCGGATGATGTTTTAGTCCTTTATGGCTTTTGTTGTACTGGTTATGATGTGACCGATTGCCAGATGTCCAAAGGATGAAAGTGCGTCCTTAAGTTTGTGGCAAACCGTAACAGTGAGTAGGGAGAAACCTATGAGCGGTGAAATACAAATGGCTCCTGCAATTTCAGTTGTGGCAACGCCAGCAACTGAAAAATATGACAGGGCACAACAGAATAGCAGCTCAGACAAGTTGGCTGAAGTTGGCACGAAAGCTGCTTTGAATCCAACAGAGCTAGCCGGTGTTGCGTCCGCAAAGCCAGTCGAGGCTGAAGTAGATACTGATACCCTGATAGCGCTGACAGATTCTCTGACTGATATGATGAGCATGATGCGTAAGGGGTTGGAATTCAGGGTCGATGAGATGCAAGGAATGCCAGTTGTCAGTGTGATGGATATGGACTCGGGTGAACTGATAAGACAAATTCCTTCCGAAGAGGCTTTGGCCTTGGCTGAGAAAATGTCTGAAATTGCCGGTGTATTGATGAAGACTGAGGCGTAACTGGTACGTCACAATATTTAGGAGGTTAGCATGGCGGGTTTAACTGCGACCGGCATAGGTTCTGGGCTGGATATTAGTGGTATTGTTTCTGCTTTGGTTAATGCCGAGAAAGCCCCCAAGGAAGCTAGGCTCAATCAGACAGAAGGGTTGATCAACACTCAAATTTCGGCGATAGGTGCGTTGAAAAGCAGTATTTCCGAGTTTATGGATAAGTTGAAACCCTTGTCTGAAAGCAAAACCTTTACCGGCTTTACTTCCAACTTATCCAAGAGCGATTATTTATCGGCCAAGGCGACGCCGGATGCCGTTGCCGGCAGTTACAACCTGGTGGTTGAACAGTTGGCGCAGAGCCAGAAGCTGGGTTCGGCCAATGTAACCGACGTGACCTCCTCTATTGGCAGTGGTTCGCTGGACATTGATGTTGCAGGTGAAAGCTTTGCAATTGAGGTCAACAGTGATGATTCGCTGCAGGATATAGTGAAAAAAATCAATAGCGCAGAGGATAATGTAGGGGTCACGGCGACTATTATTAACAGTGATGCCGGCCCCCAGATGGTGCTGACTTCCAATAAGACCGGAACAGACAATCAAATTCAATTATCGGCTACAGATGATACTGGCACTGCGTTGGCAGATACTTTCGCAATGACGGAAGTTCAAGCCGCTAAAGATGCCATATTGTATGTTGATGGTTTGAAGGTGACATCAAATTCCAATGAGGTTGAGAATGCCATTCAGGGGGTGACATTAAACCTCAAGGATGCGGATGCCGATAAAAGTACAACTCTGACTATAGAGCCGGACAGGGCTGGGGCAACCAAGGCGATTAAAGAGTTTGTTGATGCCTATAACAGCATGATGGAAACGGCCCGTGGGATGTCGAGTTATGATCCTAAGACCAAGCAGTCAGGTGTATTTCAAGGTGACTCTCTTATCCGGAGTTTACAAGGGCAATTTAGGGGGGCCATCTCATCGTCTTACGGTGAAGGTATGGCGTTGGCCAATCTGGGAATCAAGACTACCCGCGATGGTTCTTTGGAACTTGATGAAGATCGTCTAAAAGAAGTGCTGGAAAATGATTTAGCCAATGTCACAGACTTTTTTACCAATGAAGAGAATGGGTTCGCGGCTAAAATGAAAAGCGTTGGTGATACCTATGTCCAAACTGGCGGATTGCTCGATAGTCGTGATGAATCACTGGATAATCGTCTGGCCAGGATTGGAGATGAACGCGAGTCTCTGGAATTAAAAATGAAGGCTTATGAGGCTAGACTCACTAAACAATACAATGCGATGGATTTACTGGTTGGCCAACTCAACTCCCAAGGAGCCTTGCTGAGCCAGCGTTTGAATTCTCTCCCTGGATTGGTATCCAAAGATAAGTAACTCTATTACGGAGGTTAATTGAATTTGGATCAGCAGATACTGTTGAATGAGTTGGCAACTTTGTCCAAGAAGCTTGTGGGTGTAGTTGACCAACTTGAGCAATGCTTGATGGAGCAACTGGAAGAGCATGAAGAGTTGGCCAGAGTCTTGCATGAATTGGTATTCGAGCGCCAAAAATTAATCGAACAGTTGGTAGCATTACCGCTGGAAAGTAGTCAAGATGCATTGGAACAACAACACCAACTGACTTTGGACATAGAACGTCGGATTTCTGTTGTTAGGAAAGCTTATGCCGATACTTTGATTACGCTCCGGGGGAATGATCGCAAACTGAATGTTTATCGATCCCTAGATTTTGAAAGGTAGGAACGAGCTATGAGAGGTTCACTGCAGTCGTATAGAACAGTTTCTCTGGAAAGCCAGCTTTCTGAGGCGAGTCCTCATAAAATCACTCAAATGATGTTCAGCGGGGCTTTGGAAAGAATCGCGCAGGCCAAAGCTGCGATGGAGCAAAATAATGTTGCCCAAAAAGGCGTCCTCTTGGGTAAAGCTATTGGTATTATCCAGGGGTTAAGAGGAAGCTTGGTAATGGAAGCCGGTGGTGAGATCGCTACCAACCTCAATAATCTGTACGACTTTATGCTGCGACGTATTACAGAGGCGAATCTCAACAATGATGTGCAGGCTCTGGATGATGTTGCGGCTGTGCTGCGGGATATCAAAGAAGCCTGGGATGCTATCCCCGCCGATAAACATCACCTTACGGCTCATGAAGAAAATCGCTGAGTTATTGCTCACTCTGAACAAAGGCGCTTAAAGCGCCTTTTTGACACCCGTCATTTAATTGACGATATCGGTGTTTGTACCCTGAATTTAGACTAAAATCTGGAAGGGGTAGGCAGAAAAGCCATCCTAGGCTTGCTTATATCGTGCCGATAATACAATATTCAGCATTGCTAAAAATTTAGCTGAGTATGTGAAGAAAGCATTGCCAGACTTTCCAGAGCAACTAACACTAATAATTAATGCGAATCCATAATTGCCAAAGCTTAGCGGCCCACTGAATGATGCATACAGATCAACGAATTTTACTTGTCGGACCCCCCTCTGAGCGTACCAATCGCTTGTCTTGTGTTTTAGAGTTTATTGGTGAGCAAGTGGAAGTCGTGGCTCCCGATACCATTGATGCGCAATCGCCGGAAACTCGATGTCGGGCCATGATTTTGGTTGCAGATAGCGTAGAGGGTGATGCATTACAATCTCTGATGTTCAAACTGCCATGGCAGCCTATGTTGCTGCTTGGGCAGAGTAGCATTAGCTCCTCGAATCTGCTCGGCCGGATTGATGAACCCCTGAGCTATTCCCAGTTAACCGAGTTGTTGCACTTCTGTCAGGTTTTTGGCCAGGTCAAGCGGCCTCAGGTACCTACCAGTGCCAATCAGACAAAACTGTTCCGCAGTCTTGTTGGCCGTAGCGAAGGTATCGCCAATGTGCGCCATCTGATCAACCAGGTGGCCGGCTCTGATGCTACTGTGTTGGTGCTGGGGCCCTCTGGTACAGGCAAAGAAGTGGTTGCCCGTAATATCCATTATCTTTCAGAGCGTCGTGATGGCCCTTTTATTCCGGTCAATTGCGGCGCCATTCCACCGGAACTGTTGGAAAGTGAGCTGTTTGGTCATGAGAAAGGTTCTTTTACCGGCGCCATCAGCTCCCGTAAGGGGCGTTTTGAACTGGCCGAAGGCGGCACTTTGTTCCTCGATGAAATCGGCGATATGCCGCTGCAGATGCAAGTCAAGTTGCTGCGGGTGTTGCAGGAGAGAGTGTTTGAACGTGTGGGCGGCAACAAGGCGATTAACGCTGATGTACGGGTAGTTGCCGCGACTCACAGAAATCTGGAAACCATGATTGAAGAAGGAGAGTTCCGCGAAGACCTCTTCTATCGTCTCAATGTATTTCCCATCGAAATGCCGCCCCTTAGTGAGCGCCGGGATGATATCCCGCTATTATTGCAGGAGTTGGTCAGCCGGGTGTTCAATGAAGGCAAGGGCCGGGTGCGTTTTACCCAGCGTGCCATCGATTCGCTTAAGGAACATGGCTGGTCAGGTAATGTCCGTGAACTGTCCAATCTGGTTGAGAGGTTAACTATTCTCTACCCGGGTGGCCTGGTTGACGTTAATGACTTACCGGTTAAATACCGTCATATTGATGTGCCCGAGTACTCGGTTGAGGTTAGCGAAGAACAACTTGAGCGTGATGCTTTGGCATCTATCTTCAATGACGAAGAACCGGTTGATCTGCCTGATACCCGTTTCCCCAGTGAGCTGCCGCCTGAAGGAGTCAATCTTAAGGATCTCTTGGCTGAGTTGGAAATCGATATGATACGCCAAGCACTGGATCAGCAGGATAATGTCGTTGCCCGCGCGGCTGAAATGCTGGGTATTCGCCGCACCACTCTGGTGGAGAAAATGCGTAAATATGGCATGAGTAAAGATTAATATCCTGATAATTTTGACTTTTAAGTTGGCATAAAGTCTGCATTAACCCTGTCAGCATCGTATTTTTGACGGGGTTTATATGTCCGCAAGCCCGCTGGCACAGCTCGAAACCATCTCTCATCATGGCCGCGAATGGATCCCGGTAAGGGAAGCCGCCAATATGTCCAATCGTATGGAGCATATTCTGCAGGCCATGCCTTCGGGCGTCGTTATCCTCAATGGTGACGGCTTGGTCAGCGAAGCCAACCCGGTTGCCGAATCTTTGTTGGGTGTTCCTTTGGTGGGTCAGCGCTGGCTCACTATTATCAATCGCGCCTTCGCGCCGCAAAAAGACGATGGTCATGAAGTTTCCCTGCGCAATGGCCGCCGGGTGAAGCTGGCTATTACGCCGCTGACACCTGAGCAGGGGCAGCTGATTATGCTGACCGATCTCACTGAAACCCGGCTATTGCAGCAAAATCTTTCCCACCTTGAACGCCTGTCTGCTCTGGGAAAAATGGTTGCCACGCTGGCGCACCAAATACGCACTCCGCTTTCTGCCGCTTTACTTTATGCCGCTAATTTGGGCAGCCCAAGGCTGGATACCGGCTCCAGAGAGCGTTTTCAGGGCAAACTGCTCGACAGACTTTCCGAGTTGGAACAGCAGGTCAATGATATGTTGTTGATTGCCAAAGGTAAGCAAGAGGAAGCCTGCGACAGAGTGCCTTTCTCGACAGTGCTGGAAAAAGTGATGGCCAACTGCGAGCCAATTGCCGCCAAGCAAAACGCCGAATTGAGTCTGCAACTTGAAGGTGACCGTGAGATGCAGGTCAATCTTCATGGATTGAGCTCTGCCATCAATAATCTGGTGATCAATAGCCTGGAAGCCGGTGCCACAAACGTCATTCTGCGCCTGAGCTGTGACCAGGCACTGCGCCTTGATGTGATAGATAACGGCAAGGGGCTTGATAGCAAGATGCAAAAACAGGTGTTGGAGCCTTTCTTTACCACCAAGCGTCAGGGCACAGGACTTGGGCTGGCGGTGGTGCAGTCAGTCGTGCGCAGCCACGGCGGCAAATTGGATCTCAGCTGTGAGTTGGACACCGGTTGTACCGTTACGCTGAGCTTCCCACTGATGACAGCTTCTCAAGGGGGGGCGGTATGAGCGAAGCAAAAATTCTTTTGGTGGAAGATGACGCCGCACTCCGGGAAGCGCTGCTCGATACCTTGCTGCTGGCCTGTTACGAGTGTGTTGACGTCGCCAGCGCCGAAGAAGCGATAACGGCTTTGAAAGGTAATCGTTTTGACATGGTGATAAGCGATGTACAGATGGAGGGTATCGGCGGTATGGGGCTGCTGGATTATCTGCGTCAGCAACATCCGCAGTTGCCAGTCCTGTTGATGACGGCCTATGCCACTATTGATAATGCCGTCAGTGCTATCAAGTTGGGAGCGGTAGATTATCTCGCCAAGCCGTTTGCTCCTCAGGTGCTGCTTAATCAGGTGAGTCGTTATTTACGCCCCAAGGTGGTTAGTGGCAGCCCCGTAGTGGCTGATGAAAAGAGCTTGGCCTTGCTGGCATTGGCGCAGCGGGTAGCCGCTTCTGACGCCTCTGTGATGATAAGTGGCCCCAGCGGCTCGGGCAAAGAGGTGTTGGCTCGCTACATTCATCAGCACAGCCAAAGACCTGACGGGCCTTTTGTGGCGATTAACTGCGCTGCCATCCCGGAAAATATGCTGGAAGCCACCTTGTTTGGCTACGAGAAAGGCGCCTTTACCGGGGCTTATCAGGCTTGCCCCGGCAAGTTTGAACAAGCTCATGGTGGCACACTGCTGCTCGATGAGATTTCCGAGATGGAGCTGTCTTTGCAGGCCAAGCTGCTGCGGGTGCTGCAGGAGCGTGAGGTTGAACGCCTGGGGGGCCGCAAGACCATTAAGCTCGATGTCCGGGTACTGGCAACTTCCAACCGGGATCTGAAAGATATGGTGGCCAAGGGCGAGTTTCGCGAAGATCTTTATTACAGGATCAATGTGTTCCCGCTTGCCTGGCCGGCATTGAATCAAAGACCGGCGGATATCATTCCGCTGGCCAAGCATCTGTTGGCACGCCATGCCGAAAATGCGGCAATTAACCCGGTTCCAGCTCTTAGCGATGCTGCCGTGCGGCGTTTGTTGGCCCACCGCTGGCCGGGGAATGTCCGTGAGCTGGATAACGTGATCCAGCGTGCACTGATCTTGAATCAAGGGCAGATAGAAGCCGGCGATATCATTATCGATTTGCAGGATGTTGCGCTGCGAGATACCACAGCCCAGGAAACGCCTGAGGCGCTCGGTGATGAGCTCAAGGCTCAGGAGCATGTGATTATTCTCGAGACTCTGGCCCAGTGTCAGGGCAGTCGCAAGCTGGTAGCCGAGAAATTGGGGATCAGTGCCCGCACTCTCAGATACAAGATGGCGCGTATGCGTGAGATGGGCATAGAGGTGCCCGCCTGAGTCATCTCCCAAAGCGGCCGTCAGGCCGCTTTCCAATCCTTTTGTCTTTCCTCTGGCTCTGCTTGAATTCAGGGCCTTTAGCTCTCTCAATTTTGATTATTCCACTTTTGGCAAACTAATTGCATAGAGTCCGGTAACCCAGGTTTTTCGTCAATTCGCTGACGACAGGAGTGAGAAGATGCAAATAGGTGCCAATTCTTTATTGCAGGAAATGCAATCACTTAAAGGTGAAATTGCCCCAACGGGATTTCAGTCTTCGCCTGTACGTCAGGTGGGCAATACCTCAGGAACTGATTTCGGCCAATTACTGGCCCAGGCCGTAGGCAATGTCAGTGAGTTGCAAAGCACATCATCCAATCTGGCCACCCGGCTGGAGATGGGCGACACCACTGTGTCTCTGTCTGACACTGTTATTGCCCGCGAGAAAGCCAGCGTTGCCTTCGAGGCCACAGTGCAGGTGCGCAACAAGCTGGTTGAAGCCTACAAAGAGATTATGAGCATGCCTGTTTAAGGCCTGCTTGCATCACAGATCCCGGATAACAGGAACGCACAGTGAGCACAGAATTAGTAGCAGGATCCAATGTTTCCGCCGCTGGAACTACGCTGGATGGGGCCCAACAGGAAAATAAGTCGGGTGTATTGGGCTCCCTCGGGGGAGTGGATATGCTGCGGCAGATCACCATGATCCTGGCATTGGCTATCTGTCTGGCACTGGCGGTATTTGTGATGATTTGGGCTCAGGAGCCTGAATATCGGCCACTGGGCAAGATGGATACCCAGGAGATGGTACAGGTTCTCGATGTACTGGATAAGAACCGGGTGCCGTACAAGATTGAAGTCGATGTGATTACTGTGCCTGAAGACAAGTACCAGGACGTGAAGATGATGCTGAGCCGCGCCGGTATAGATTCCAGCGCCGATGCCAAGGATTATCTGAGCCAGGATTCCGGCTTTGGTGTCAGTCAGCGGATGGAACAAGCCCGGCTGAAGCAGAGTCAGGAGATGAATCTGGCGCGGGCGATTGAAGAGCTCAATAGTGTCAGCCGTGCCAAGGTGATCCTGGCGCTGCCAAAGGAAAATGTATTCGCCCGCAATCGCGCCAAACCCAGTGCCACAGTGGTGGTCAGTACTCGCAGGGGCGGTTTGGGCCAGGAAGAGGTTGATGCAATAGTAGATATTGTTGCCTCTGCAGTTCATGACATGGATCCCAGCCGGGTGACTGTGACAGACTCCAACGGCCGCTTGCTGAACTCAGGCAGTCAGGATGGGGTATCTGCCCGCGCCAGACGCGAGCTTGAGCTGGTGCAGCAAAAAGAAAACGAATACCGCAACAAGATAGATTCGATTCTGATGCCGATCCTCGGCCCGGAAAATTTCACTTCCCAGGTGGATGTCAGCATGGACTTCACCGCCGTCGAGCAAACAGCCAAGCGTTTCAACCCGGATCTGCCATCACTTCGCAGTGAAATGACAGTGGAAAACAACAGCGTTGGTGGCAGCAGTGGCGGCATCCCCGGAGCCCTTTCCAATCAGCCGCCGATGGAGTCCAATATTCCTGAAAACGCTGCCGATGCCGCAGAAAGCAGCAGTGTTACTTCAGGCAACAGCCATAGGGAAGCGACCCGTAATTTTGAGCTGGATACCACCATCAGCCATACCCGTCAGCAGATAGGTGTGGTACGCCGGGTCAGTGTCTCAGTGGCGGTCGACTACAAGGCAGGTGCTGCCGGTGAAAATGGTCAGGTCGCCAGAGTGCCTCGCACAGGTGAAGAGATGGCCAATATCCGTCGCTTGCTGGAAGGCGCCGTTGGCTTCAACAGCCAAAGGGGCGACATGATAGAAGTGGTGACTGTGCCCTTTATGGATCAACTGGTTGAAGATTTGCCTGAGCCACCTCTGTGGGAGCAGCCCTGGTTCTGGCGGGCGATGAAACTCGGCATAGGTGCCTTGGTGATTTTGGTGCTTATCCTGTTCGTGGTGCGTCCCATGCTCAAACGCCTCATCTATCCCGATGGCCAGAATATGCCGGATGAACCTGCGCTGGGGCATGAGCTGGCAGATATTGAAGATCAGTACGCTGCCGACACCCTGGGCATGCTCAACCGCCCTGAAAGTGAATACAGCTATGCCGATGACGGTTCGATACTGATACCGGATCTGCACAAAGATGATGATATGATTAAGGCCATACGTGCTCTGGTGGCCAATGAACCTGAACTGTCCACCCAAGTGGTGAAGAACTGGTTGCAAGAAGATGCCTGAAAAAAAAGCGGATAAACCAGCCGAGAGCGGCTTCGACGTCAAGAATCTCAACGGGATTGAGAAGACCGCCATTTTGTTGCTGAGTCTCAGTGAAGCCGATGCGGCCTCTATTCTCAAACACTTGGAACCCAAACAGGTTCAAAAGGTGGGTATGGCCATGGCGGCCATGCAGGAGTTCGGCCAGGAGAAGGTGGTTGCGGTTCACAAGCTGTTTCTGGATGATATCCAGAAATACTCCTCCATAGGCTTTAACAGCGAAGAGTTTGTGCGCAAGGCACTGACTACCGCGCTGGGTGAAGACAAGGCCGGTAACCTTATCGAGCAGATTGTCATGGGCAGTGGCGCCAAAGGCCTCGACTCGCTCAAGTGGATGGACGCCAGACAGGTGGCGACTATCATCCAGAACGAACACCCGCAGATCCAAACCATTGTTTTGTCCTATCTTGAACCGGATCAGGCGGCGGAAATCTTTGCCCAGTTCCCGGAAAACACCCGTCTCGATTTGATGATGCGTATCGCCAACCTTGAAGAGGTGCAACCTGCAGCACTGCAGGAGCTTAACGACATCATGGAGAAACAGTTTGCCGGTCAGGGTGGCGCCCAGGCCGCCAAGATGGGTGGCTTGAAGGCTGCTGCCAACATTATGAACTACCTGGATACCGGGGTGGAGAGCCAACTGATGGAAACCCTGCGCGAGTCCGACGAAGAGATGGCGCAGCAGATCCAGGACTTGATGTTCGTGTTCGAAAACCTCATCGATGTCGACGACCGTGGTATTCAGACGCTGCTGCGGGAAGTGCAGCAGGATGTACTGATGAAGGCGCTCAAGGGCGCCGATGAGCCATTGAAGGAAAAGATCCTCGGCAATATGTCCAAACGTGCTGCCGAATTGCTGCGTGACGATCTCGAGGCCATGGGGCCAATTCGTATCAGCGAAGTGGAAGTGGCCCAGAAAGAGATATTGTCCATCGCCCGTCGCTTGTCCGATGCCGGAGAGATTATGCTCGGTGGCGGCGGCAGTGAAGAATTCCTCTGACAGGCGAGTTGAATGACAGACAAAAAGGTGTCCCACAATATTTTGCCGCCGGATGAAGCAGACGAGTTTGTTCATTGGCAGTTGCCCGATGTGGGTGACGCCATGCCGCTTAAGCCGAGTAACCTGTTTGGTCACAAACCTGGACGCATAGAGCCCAAGGCTGTTGCCGAAGAAGTTATTTCGCCACCGACTTTGGCTGAAATCGAATCTATCCGCGAGCAAGCCGAGCAGGAAGGTTTTGCCGAAGGTAAGGAGCAAGGGCTGGCCAAAGGCCTGGAGGAAGGGCGTCTTCAGGGCTTGGAACAGGGCCACAGTGAAGGTTTTTCCCAGGGGCTTGAGCAAGGCCGGGAAGAAGGCCTACAGCAGGCCGCCGCCATGATAGAACGTTTCGATGCTTTGCTCGCTCAGTTCGAGGCGCCGCTGGCGCTGCTGGATACCCGGATAGAAGAATCGCTACTGACCTTGGTCGGCACTTTGGCGCGCAATCTTATTGCCCATGAATTGAAAACCCATCCGGAACATATACTGGCGGCGCTCAGGCAAGGGATAGATGCCCTGCCACTCAAGGAGCAGAAAGTGAATCTGCGCCTGCATCCCGAAGATATGGCTTTGGTCAGCGAGCTCTACGGTGAAGAACAACTGGCACGTAACCGCTGGACACTGGAAGCCGATCCCGGCCTCAACCGGGGCGATTGTGTGGTGGACAGCCAACGCTCGCAAGTGGATATGCGTCTGGAAACCCGTTTGGACGGGGTGTTTGCCAATCTTGAAGCCGAACAATCCATGTTGGCGAAAAGGGCTGCTCAGCAGCAGGCCGCAATAGACGATAGGATAAGCCCGCCTATACCGGACAGCGAGCAGGGGCAAACGCTTGCAGATGAACAAACAGCCGTTGTGAGCGACAAGGCCGAGACCGCAAGTCAAGAGGGCGAACAGCCCAGCGAAGGAGACGCTCATGATGCAGCAGCGCCGAAGCCAACTGCTGAGTGAACTCAAACACTTGGCCGAAAAGCAAGCGCCGTTTCAAGCGGTTGCCAGCGGCCAGTTGGTGCGGGTGGTTGGCCTGACGCTGGAAGCCAGTGGTTGCCGGGCGCCGGTCGGCAGTCTCTGTGCCATAGATACCATGGCGGGTAAGCTTATTGCCGAGGTGATAGGTTTTGACGATGAGCTATTGTATCTGATGCCGGTGGAAGAACTCAGGGGCGTGCTGCCCGGAGCCAAAGTGATGCCGCTTGGTGAGCAAACCGGGCTCAGCGTTGGTTTGAGTCTTCTTGGTCGGGTGCTGGACGGTAACGGCCAGCCGCTCGATGGTATGGGCGCCCTGCACACAGACGAACAAGCCTCGCGCCACAGCCCGGCAATCAACCCCTTGGCCAGACGGGCGATTACCGAACCGCTCGATGTAGGCGTCAGAGCCATCAATGCCATGCTTACCGTGGGCAAGGGCCAACGTATGGGGCTCTTTGCCGGCTCCGGTGTGGGTAAGAGTGTGCTTCTTGGCATGATGACCCGCGGCACCACGGCCGACATTATTGTGGTTGGCCTGGTGGGGGAACGTGGCCGGGAAGTAAAAGAGTTTATCGAAGAGATCCTGGGCGCAGAGGGACGGGCCCGCTCTGTGGTCATAGCTGCTCCGGCAGATACCTCTCCCTTGATGCGCCTTCGCGCCTGCGAAACCTCGACTCGGATAGCCGAGTATTTTCGCGATCTCGGCTATGATGTTCTGCTGTTGATGGATAGCCTGACCCGTTATGCCCAGGCGCAGCGGGAAATCGCTCTGGCGGTCGGTGAGCCGCCGGCAACCAAAGGCTATCCGCCTTCGGTATTTGCCAAGTTGCCCCGTTTGGTGGAGCGCGCCGGTAATGGCGGTGAAGGGCAGGGCTCGATCACTGCCTTCTATACTGTGCTTACCGAAGGGGATGATCAGCAAGATCCCATTGCCGATGCCTCGCGGGCCATTTTGGACGGTCACATAGTGCTGTCGCGGGCCTTGGCCGACTCAGGACATTATCCGGCGATAGACATTGAAGCTTCCATCAGCCGGGTGGCACCTATGGTGATAAGTGAGGCGCACCTCGAAGCGATGCGGCGCGTCAAGCAGGTGTATTCGCTCTACCAGCAAAACCGGGATCTGATCTCCATCGGTGCCTATTCCCAAGGCTCGGATCCGCGTATCGACAACGCCATACGCCTGCAACCCGCCATGAACGCCTTTTTGCGGCAGGGGATGCGCGATGCTATTAGTTTCAGTGATTGCCAGCAGATGTTGGGGCAGCTTGCAGCCCAATGTAAGGTGTAATATCACTCTGTGCATGGGTTTTGGGGCTCGACAAAAAAGTGCTGAGAATAGGGTAGCCAGAGCCTGATTGAGAGAGTCGGGTTAAGGCCCGCAAGGCAGGCAATTTTAAGGAATAGTAATACAGATGGCGAAACCCGATCCTTTGCACACAGTGTTGAAACTGGCGGTCGAAGCCGAAGAGCAGGCGGCACTGCAGCTTAAAGCCGCGCAAATGGAATGCCAGAGGCGCAAGTCTCAGCTGCAGGCGCTGCAGGAATACCGTCTCGACTATATGAAGCAACTCGATGCCCAGCAGGGGCAGAGCATTGGCGCCTCCTATTACCAGCAGTTTCATCGATTTGTTCGTCAGGTAGATGATGCCATAGGGCAACAACTTGCCGTGGTCGCCGAGGCCGATAAGCAGCGGGGCTATCGGCAGCAACATTGGCTGGAGAAGCAGCAAAAGCGTAAGGCGGTGGAGATGTTGCTGGAGAAAAAAGCCCTGCAGGCCGAAGCCAAAGCCGCCAAACAGGAGCAGAAACTCATCGATGAGTTTGCTTCCCAGCAGTTTTTTCGTCGCAAGCTGAACCACTGAGCTTCCACAGACTTTCATTCCCGGACAATTCCTTAAGAATCCATTCTATATTTTTTGTTGGCGTGAATTTTGCTTTATTTGAGACAGAGACATTAATTCTGACTCGGCCTATCTTTATCTATTGAGGGCCTAGGTGCTGGAGGAAGGCATGCAGCAGTTATCCAATATCCTGATCGGCAATGCGGGCGGCAAGGGAGTTTCCGCCACAGATGCACTACAATCTACTGATAACGAAGCTTTTTTCGCCGCTTACCAACAGGCGCAGACTAAATTTTCATTCGACTCACAAAGCGTTAAGCCGACATTTCCCGGCGGCAGTCTTGATAGTGAAAACCTCCATGCTGAACAGGCCGTTGATGTCTCGCTCATTTTGGGGCAGATAGCCATGGGCAAGAACTTGCCGTCTGAAGACGGCACTATGGTCACCGCTATGGCCACCGAAGTCGATGAGCAAAGTCTGCTAACACAGATTGCCGCTCTCACCGGGCTCAAGGAAGATGAGATCAAGGCCATGTCTCCCGAAGAGCAGATGAAGCTCTTGGAAAACCTTAAACAGAGTGGTGTCGAGCTTGGCATGGTAGTGACAGATAGTCTGGAAGGCGCAGAACTGATTACCGCTGACGAAGGCGACGAGAGTGAACAAGACAGTGCCAAACTGGCCGATACTGATCAGGAAGCGGCAAGCAAAGGCGATAGCAAAGCAGAGGATGAAACTATAGATGCTCCTTTGCTGGCTCTTGATAAGACGGTTATGGCAGATAAGGCCAAGTCTCAGCAAGGCGAGCAACAAATGGGCTGGGCGGATGCTGATAAGTCAGCGCGTAAGGCGGCGACTCAGGATGGTATGGCAGCTGTGGTTCGTGAAGCTGTGCTCAATGCCACAGAGGAAAAGAGTGACAAGATCTTGGCGCAAAGCGTAATTGCCGATAATGCCAAGACAGATACTGCCGGCAAGTTGGGTGCTGCGGTGACCGCGGCGGCAACGGCTGTTGGCGCTGACGGCAAGAGTGACAAAGCTGTCGCCAAGGATGTTCTCGCCAGCTTAGTCAAGGCTGAGGTGAAAGGTACTCAGACTGCTGCCGAGGTGCGAAGCCCTGTGAGTGACGCCATACATCAGGCGCTCAAGGGTGATGCGGCATCAACCCAGACAGATATCAGCCCATTCCAGCAACAGCTGCATCAACAAGGATTACAGCCTCCCCAGCGGGGAGAGATGGCCCAATATCAACTGTCGTTGAGGCAGGGGATGGAGCAATCACTGCAAACCGCCGATATGGTGCAACGCTTTGCCCCCGTGATGCGGCAACAGTTGATCACCATGGTCAGTAATGGTGTGCAACAGGCTGAAATTCGTCTCGACCCACCTGAGCTTGGAGCCATGATGGTCAGGGTTCAGGTGCATGGCGATCAGACCCAAGTGCAGTTCCATGTCACCCAACCGCAAACCCGGGATATGCTGGAACAGGCTATGCCCAGATTGAGAGAAATGTTGCAGGAGCAGGGAATGAACCTGGCCGATAGCCATATTTCCCAAGGTGGTCGTGAGCAAGGCGAGCAGCAAGGTGGCAATGGCGGTGGTTTTGCCCAGGAGAGCACCAACGGTGAAATTTCCGTCGAAGAAACGGTACAAAGCACAAATCACACAACAAGTTATGGCTCGGGTATAGATTATTACGCCTGAGCAGGTAACCTATAGGGATGGCATTTTTCCGCGGGCAGTGCGGTTGATTAAGGGATAGGAAAGAGGATGGCAGAGCAAGAAGAGCTTGAGCTGCAAGAGGCGCAGGCGCCTAAAAGTAGAAAGAAACTCTTTATCTTCGGTGGCATAGGTCTGGTGGTGTTGCTGCTGATTGGCGCTGGCTTGTGGTTTTTCCTGGGTGGCTCAGATGATTCTGCGAACGATGCAGCCAAGGGGGAGCAGGGTACCGAAGTCACTCAGGTCAACGACAGCAGGGAAGCCTTCTATGTCGCTATGCCCAGACCATTTCTGTTCAACCTGCCGGGGGCCAACCGTTCCAGGCTGGTGGAGATTAAGGTGCAGCTTATGGTGCGGGGCAGTGATGACGATGTCACTATCAGGAAGCATGTTCCATTGATTGAAGATGCACTGCTGACTACCTTCAGCGGTGCCGATGTCGAAAAGCTCAGCAGCCAGGCGGGTAAGGATGAGCTCAGGCAGTTGGCGCTGCTCAATGTGCAAAACACGCTGCAACCGGTAACAGGCCGAAAAGTGGTTGAGAAAGTGCTGTTTACCGGCTTTGTGATGCAGTAACAGGGACAAGAGGCGAAGGCAATATCGTGAGTGATTTATTAAGCCAAGACGAAATTGATGCGCTGCTGCATGGCGTGGACGACGTCGAAGAAGATGATTCGCAGGAGTCGACTCTTGAAGCTCAGTCCTATGACTTTTCTTCACAGGATCGTATCGTCCGTGGCCGGATGCCGACCCTGGAAATTGTCAACGAGCGCTTTGCCCGTCACCTGCGGATCAGCATGTTCAACATGATGCGCCGGGCCGCCGAAGTCTCCATTAACGGCGTACAGATGCTCAAGTTTGGTGAATATGTGCACACTCTGTTTGTGCCAACCAGCTTGAATATGGTGCGCTTTAGTCCGCTCAAGGGCACGGCACTGATCACCATGGAAGCCAGATTGGTGTTCATTCTGGTGGACAACTTCTTCGGTGGTGATGGCCGTTTCCACGCCAAGATTGAAGGACGGGAGTTCACCCCGACAGAGCGGCGCATAGTGCAACTGCTGTTGAAGATTATTTTTGAAGATTACAAAGATGCCTGGGCGCCTGTGATGGATGTCGAATTCGACTATCTGGACTCAGAGGTTAACCCGGCGATGGCCAATATCGTTAGCCCGACCGAAGTGGTGGTGGTGAACTCTTTTCATATTGAGGTAGACGGTGGTGGTGGCGATTTCCACATCACCATGCCTTATTCTATGATCGAGCCAATCCGGGAGTTGCTGGATGCCGGGGTTCAAAGCGATAAGCAAGATACCGATATGCGCTGGTCTCAAGCGCTGAAAGACGAGATCATGGATGTCGAAGTGGGGCTGGATGCGCGCTTGCTTGAAAAAGAGATGACCTTAAGAGAAGTGATGGAATTTAAGGCCGGTGATGTGATCCCGGTTGAGTTGCCTGAGCATATAGTGATGAAGATTGAAGACTTGCCTACTTACAGATGTAAGTTGGGGAGAGTCAAGGAAAACCTGGCGCTAAAGATCTGCGACAAGATCCCGCGTCCGGAAACGGTCAAGACCGAACTGCAGCTGGTAACCCGCAAAGGGAAATCCAAGGATATCTCGGAAATATAAGGTGAGAGAGAATGAGTACTGAAGAGATGGACGATTGGGCGGCCGCCATGGCTGAGCAGGCTGAAGAGGAGGCCAAAGCGGTTGATTTGGATGAGCTGAAGAATGATGCCAAACCCTTGTCGGAAGAGGAAGCCGCCAAACTGGATACCATTTTGGATATTCCCGTGACTATCTCCATGGAGGTGGGACGCAGTTTTATCAGTATCCGCAATCTGTTGCAGCTTAACCAAGGCTCGGTAGTGGAACTGGATAGAGTCGCCGGTGAACCTCTGGATGTGATGGTCAACGGCACCTTGATTGCTCACGGTGAAGTGGTCGTGGTTAACGACAAGTTCGGTATCCGTTTGACGGATGTGATAAGCCAGACAGAACGCATTAAGAAACTTAAATAAGCCGGTGGCCATGACTCAAACAACGACCCAGGCGGCAACCGCCTTGACTCACGACGGCGGCAATAGCCTGGCGACTATGGCCAGCATGATGGGTGGGCTTATCCTGGTACTGGCGCTGATTTTTGTGCTGGCTTATCTGGTTAAACGCCTTAATCTGGTGCCGGGCAGCCAATCGGCTATCAAGACCCTGGCGGTTACCCCGCTGGGGCAAAAAGAAAGGTTGGTGTTGGTGGAGTTGGACGGTCAACAGTACCTGCTGGGAGTTACCGCGGCGCAAGTTTCCCTGGTGGATAAGCTGGAGCGGCCGGTGACTATAGACAACGAGAGCTTCGCCGCCAAGCTCAGACAAGCCAGGGTGAAACCATGATGAAATATTGGCCACTCCTGCTACTTCCCCTGATATTATTGCCAGGCTTTGCCCAAGCTCAGGATGCGCTGTTTCCTGCGGTAACCGTGACGACCGGGGCAGATGGTTCGACCCAGTATTCGGTGACCATGCAGATCTTACTGCTGATGACCGCCATGAGCTTTCTGCCGGCTATGGTGATCATGCTGACCTCTTTCACCCGAATCATAGTCGTCTTGTCTATCTTGCGGCAGGCGATAGGGCTGCAGCAGACTCCCTCCAATCAGGTTCTTATTGGTATGAGCCTGTTTATGACCTTCTTTATCATGGCGCCAGTGTTTGACCGTATCTATGATGATGCGGTGCAACCTTACATGAATGACAGTATGACCTTGCAGCAGGCATTCGATGCCGGACAATCGCCGCTTAAAAAGTTTATGTTGTCGCAGACCCGCACCACAGATCTCAACTCCTTTATTGAGATCTCAGGTTATCAGAATATCAACAATCCTGAAGATGCTCCCATGACTGTGGTGATCCCGGCCTTTATCACCAGTGAACTCAAGACCGCATTCCAGATAGGCTTTATGCTGTTCGTGCCATTTCTGGTACTGGATTTGGTGGTGGCCAGTATCCTGATGGCCATGGGTATGATGATGTTGTCCCCCATGATTGTTTCCTTGCCGTTTAAAATTATGCTGTTTGTACTGGTCGATGGCTGGACCCTGGTGATGGGTACGCTCGCCGGCAGCTTCGGTTTATAGGAGGCATAAATGACTCCCGAGGCACTGATCGACATTTTTCGCGAAGCCCTGGCGGTGATTGTGTTGATGGTTTCGGCCATAGTGGTGCCCGGGTTAGTTATAGGTTTGATTGTGGCCGTGTTTCAGGCGGCAACCTCTATTAACGAACAGACACTGAGTTTTCTGCCCAGACTCTTGATGACTCTGTTCGCACTTATGTTTCTCGGCCATTGGCTGGTACGTACCATGATGGAGTTTTTTATCGAGATGGTTCACAGGATCCCGCAAGTGGTGGGTTGAACCATGGAGATATTGTTCGACAGCATTCAACAAACCCTGGCCGCCTACCTTTGGCCCCTGTTTCGGGTGGCCAGCATGTTGATGGTGATGGCGGTTTTCGGTGCCAATACCACGCCTGCCAGAGTCCGTTTGTTGCTTTCGCTGGCCCTGACTGTGGCGATAGCCCCCGTCCTGCCGCCCATGCCCGGGGTGGAGCTTTTCTCTCTGGCGGCGGTATTTATTACTGCTCAGCAAATTCTTATCGGCACTGCCATGGGGTTTGTCACCTTGCTCATTATGCAAACCTTTGTACTGACCGGGCAGATAATAGGTATGCAAACCAGTTTAGGCTTTGCTTCCATGGTGGATCCCAGCTCAGGGCAGCAGACACCTGTGATAGGTAACTTCTTTTTGCTGCTCACCACCATGATCTTCCTGGCGGTCGATGGTCACCTGGTGATGATACGTATGTTGGTGGCAAGCTTTGAAACCTTGCCGGTATCCAATGAAGGGATAAAAATCGCCAACTATCGTACCCTGGCCGAGTGGGGCAGCTATATGTTTGGTGCCGCCTTGACCATGTCTATCTCGGCCATTGTGGCTTTACTTACCGTTAACCTTTCTTTCGGGGTAATGACCCGGGCGGCGCCACAATTGAACATCTTTGCCATAGGTTTTCCCGTCACCATGATAGGCGGGCTGATTATTCTGTGGCTGACGCTGGGGCCTGTGATGGCTCACTTCGACGAGGTTTGGCATGCGGCGCAGCTGTTGCTGTGTGACATGCTGGAGCTGACCTGTAATCTGGATGGAGTGCCCTGATGGCAGAAAACGAAGATGGGCAGGAAAAAACCGAGGAGGCAACCTCCAGGCGCTTGCAACAGGCCAGAGAGAAAGGGCAGGTTGCAAGGTCAAAAGAGTTAGGCACTTCAGCGGTATTATTGGCTGCAGCTCTTGGTTTTGCCATGTTGGGGCCAAGTCTGGCTGCCAGTCTGGCCTCGGTCATGAGCCGTCTCTTCTCCATGGAGCGGGATCAGATATTCGATACCAATAGTCTGTTCAATGTCTGGGGTATAGTTGCCGCCGAGCTGGGTTGGCCTATGGCCGGTTTTATTCTGTTTCTCGGTTTCGTGGCCTTTGTCGGTAATATTGTTCTCGGTGGTATTAGTTTCTCGGCCCAGGCATTTATGCCCAAGGGCAGCAAGATGAATCCTTTGAACGGCTTCAAACGTATGTTTGGGGTACAGGCGCTGGTGGAGTTGGCCAAGGGGATTGCCAAGTTTTCTGTGGTGGCGCTATCGGCCTATCTGCTGCTGAGTTTTTATTTCGACGATATCCTGAGGTTGTCGCAGGATCACCTGCCGGGCAATATACGCCATGCACTGGAGCTCTTGGTATGGATTTTTATTCTACTCTGCGCTTCGACCTTAGTGATAGTGGTGATCGATGTGCCGTTTCAAATTTGGAATCACGCCAAACAGTTGCGGATGACCAAACAGGAAGTCAAGGACGAGTACAAAGACACTGAAGGCAAGCCTGAAGTCAAAGGCCGTATTCGCCAGTTGCAAAGGGAGATGGCCCAGCGGCGGATGATGACTGAAGTGCCCAATGCCGATGTGATAGTGGTTAACCCCGAGCACTTTGCGGTGGCGATAAAATATGATGTCGATAAGTCACCGGCGCCCTTTGTGCTTGCCAAAGGTGTCGACGATGTGGCCTTTAAAATCCGTGAAATTGCCAGGGAGCACCAAGTCGCCATAGTGTCGGCGCCGCCATTGGCGCGGGCGATTTACCATACCACCAAGCTTAATCAACAGATCCCTGAAGGTCTTTTCACCGCTGTGGCCCAAGTGCTCGCTTATGTGTTCCAGCTCAGGCAATACCAAAAAGGCAAGGGCACACGGCCCAAACCTATTCCTCTCAATCAACCCATTCCGGATGAATACAAGCAGTATTGAGGTGAACTTGGCGCGAAACTTGCTGAACTCAGCCCAAGTGTCAAACTTCAGGCTAATAGTGAATGGATGTTAAAGCGACGCTCGGGCAACTGAGGCAAGTAAAACCGGCAAACTTCAAGGGCGTAGGCACGCCGCTTCTGGTGCTGGCGACATTGGCCATGATAGTTTTGCCTATGCCGGCCTTTTTGCTGGATATCCTGTTTTCCTTCAATATCGCTTTGGCGCTGGTGGTGCTCTTGGTGGCTGTTTATACCCAAAGGCCGCTGGATTTTGCCGCTTTCCCGACTGTTTTGCTGGTTGCCACTCTGCTCAGACTGGCGCTGAACGTCGCCTCTACCCGGGTGGTGTTGCTTGAGGGTCACAATGGTGGTGATGCCGCCGGTAAAGTGATTGAAGCCTTCGGCTCCGTGGTGATCGGCGGTAACTATGCCGTGGGTCTGGTGGTGTTCCTCATTCTGATTATCATCAACTTTGCCGTGGTGACCAAAGGTGCAGGGCGTATCTCTGAGGTAAGTGCTCGCTTTACCTTGGACGCCATGCCGGGTAAACAGATGGCGATTGATGCTGACCTCAATGCCGGGATCCTTAACCAGGAACAGGCCAGGGTGCGCCGCGAAGAGGTGACCCGCGAGGCTGACTTTTACGGCTCTATGGATGGTGCCTCCAAGTTTGTTAAAGGGGACGCGATTGCCGGTATTTTGATCTTGGTGATCAACATCCTGGGTGGTTTCATCATAGGTATAGTCCAGCACGGGTTGAGTTTTTCCCAAGCGGTAGAGATTTACACCCTGCTGACCATAGGTGACGGCTTGGTGGCGCAGATCCCAGGGCTGCTGTTGTCGATTGCTGCGGCACTGATGGTGACCCGCCAGAATGAGTCCGGCGATATGGGGCAGCAGGTCGTACAGCAGATGTTCGACAATCCCAAATCTTTGATGATCGCTTCGGCCGTGCTCTTTGTGATGGGAATAGTACCCGGCATGCCTCATCTGGCATTTTTAACCTTTGCAGTACTGACCTCTGTGGGCGCTTTCTTTATCTATAAGCGCAATGAAAAGAACAAACAACAGGCGCTGGAGCTGGCCAAGAAAGGGCCGACCGAGAAAAGCCTTAGCGAACCCAAAGAGCTTAGCTGGGATGATGTGCGTCATGTTGACACCATAGGTTTGGAGGTAGGTTATCGCCTTATTCCTTTGGTGGATAAAGGTCAGGGCGGCGAGCTTCTTGGCCGTATCAAAGGGGTTCGCAAGAAGCTGTCCCAGGAGCTGGGATTCCTGGTGCCGGCGGTGCATATCCGCGACAATTTGGACCTTTCCCCCAATGCCTATCGTATCTCCTTGATGGGGGTGGCAAGTGGTGAAGCCGAAGTGCGTCACGATTGCGAATTGGCAATCAACCCGGGCCAGGTATTCGGTAAGCTTGATGGCATAGAAACCAAAGATCCCGCCTTTGGCCTGGATGCGGTTTGGATTGCACCCGAGCTCAGAGAGCACGCCCAAACACTGGGGTACACGGTTGTGGATGCCGCCACGGTAGTCGCTACCCATCTCAGCCAACTTTTGACCAACAACGCTTCCAAACTGCTGGGCTACGAAGAAGTGCAACAGTTGCTGGATATGCTGGCCAAGCATTCGCCCAAATTGGTCGATGGTTTTATTCCCGATGTGATGACCTTGGGTAATGTGGTTAAAGTGATGCAAAACTTGCTTAATGAAGGGGTGTCGATTCGGGATCTGCGTACCATAGTGCAAACTTTGCTTGAGTATGGGCCCAAGAGTAATGATACCGAGGTGTTGACCGCCGCAGTGCGTATTGCCCTCAAGCGTATGATAGTGCAGGAGATAGCCGGTCCTGAGCCGGAAATCCCCGTCATAACTTTGGCGCCAGAATTGGAACAGATGTTGCATCAGTCAATGCAGGCGACAGGGGGCGAAGGTCCGAATATCGAGCCGGGACTGGCAGAGCGTATGCAACAGTCACTGGCAGGCGCAGCCCAGAAGCAGGAAATGGTCGGTCAGCCCGCCATATTGCTGACATCCGGCATGCTGCGTTCAACCCTGTCTCGTTTTGTTAAGCACACTATTCCCAATCTGCGGGTGATCTCTTATCAGGAGATCCCAGACGAGAAACAGATACGTATAGTGGCAGCCGTTGGCCAACAGGGGTAACCGAGAGTGAAGATTAAACGTTTTTTTGCCAAAGATATGCGCGCAGCCCTGGCTCAGGTGAAAGAGACTCTGGGCGCAGATGCCGTGATCATGTCCAATAAAAAGGTTACCGGCGGCATTGAAATAGTGGCAGCGGTTGATTATGACGACCCCAAGCCAGCAGCGGCAACAACTGCATCGCCTTTTATGGAATTGGGGGAGGATAAAGTCTCCCTCGGCGCTGGGCATGTACAGGCTAACAGAAAAGCCAAACCAGAGCCTGTGGCCGACTCATTGCAGGCTTTACTTGAGCGGCAACAGAGCCGTTTGAATGAACAGCTCGGGCAGCAAAGTAACGTCAAGGAACTGGAGATGCCGGCTTGGGCCCAAGGGCTCACTGAAGAGCATAAACCAGCCTCACAGCTGCGGGAAAAAACACCTGAGCGGGCAAGTAAGGGCAATAGCGCCAAGCAACAACAAGAGATGGAGGCCATGCGTGAAGAGCTGGCTTCTCTGCGCGGCTTGTTGACTCATCAGCTGTCCAGTTTGATGGCGGATCAGCGTAGCCGCACCGATCCTGTCGGTGCCATGCTGGAACGTAAATTACTGGAAGCCGAATTCTCCCCTGAAGTTGCCGAGCGTCTGGCATCGCTGAGTCAGCACTATCAAAGTGCTGAGCTTGGGCATGCCTTGCCGCAAAGTCTGGCAAACCTGCTTGATAATCAGGGTGATGATTTAATGCGTCAGGGCGGTATTGTCGCGCTGGTCGGCCCTACAGGAGTCGGTAAAACCACGACATTGGCTAAATTGGCGGCCCGTTTTATTGCCCATCATGGCCCGGATTCCGTATTGTTGGTTACCATGGACCATTATCGCATCGGAGCCTTTGAGCAATTGGCAACTTATGGCAAAATAATGGGATGTCCGGTGAAGCAGGCTCATGACCTCAATGAGTTGGAGCAGATACTGTATCAGTTCCGCAGCCGGAAGCTGGTTTTGATAGATACCGCTGGTATGGGGCAAAGGGATATGCGCTTGTACCAACAACTGGATAACCTTGCCGCCAATACCCGTTTGCCTATTCGTAGCTATCTGGTGCTCTCGGCGACCGGCCAACGTCGGGTGCTTGAAGAGGCGGTAAGTCATTTCCAGCGAATTGATCTCGCAGGGGCGGTTTTAACTAAACTTGATGAGTCCGTTTCTTTGGGTGCCGCGTTGAGCGTGTTGATCCAAAGTGGATTATCATTAAGTTATATTACTGATGGTCAAAGGGTTCCTGAGGATATGCAGGTCGCTGATACCCTGACCTTGGCCAAGCAGGCATTGGCCATATTGAACAAGACTGAAGCAAGTCATTTTAATAATAAAGCCAGGTCAGAAGAGATGACCTATGCATTTGAGTAAAGCTATGACCCGGGACCAAGCGAGCGGTTTACGAATGATGAATCAACCAAATAACGAAAAAGTAAAAGTAATTGCCGTGACCGGAGGCAAGGGGGGCGTGGGTAAAACCAGTGTCTCCATCAACACCGCGGTTGCTCTGGCAGAAAAAGGCAAACGTGTCCTGGTTTTGGATGCTGACTTAGGGTTGGCTAATGTGGATGTGATGCTCGGCTTACGCGCCGAACGCAATTTGTCCCATGTGCTATCGGGAGAGTCGGAGCTTGATGATATTATCGTTCGAGGCCCAAAAGGAATAGGTATTATTCCCGCCACCTCGGGGACTCAGGCCATGGTCGAACTGACTGCGGCTCAGCACGCCGGGCTTATCCGCGCCTTCAGTGAAATGAAAACCCAGTTTGATATCTTGGTAGTCGATACGGCTGCCGGGATATCGGATATGGTACTCAGCTTCTCCCGTGCATCACAGGATGTACTTGTGGTTGTCTGTGATGAACCTACCTCTATTACCGATGCTTATGCGCTGATTAAGATCCTCAGTCGTGAGCATGGTGTGTTCCGCTTCAAAATTGTCGCAAATATGGTACGGAGTTTGCGGGAAGGGATGGAGTTATTTGCTAAGCTCAGTAAAGTAACTGACAGATTTTTGGATGTGGCACTTGAACTTGTGGCAACCATTCCGTTTGATGAGAACCTGCGCAAGTCGGTGCGGAAACAGAAATTGATAGTGGAAGCCTATCCCAAGTCTCCGGCCAGTATTGCTTATCATGGACTGGCAAACAAGATTATGAGCTGGCCTATACCTCAGCAACCTGGGGGGCATCTCGAGTTTTTTGTTGAGCGCTTGGTTCAAAGGACAGATTACCGAGAGGATGGTACGAGTGAATAAAGCGGCTGCATACGCAGGTTTAAACGATAAGACACAGATCGTTGAGCATTATGCACCGCTGGTAAAACGAATAGCCCATCATCTGCTTGCCCGTCTGCCTGCATCGGTTCAACTCGATGACCTGCTGCAGGCCGGCATGATGGGATTGCTGGAAGCTTCATCCAAGTTTGATGGCAGCAAAGGCGCCAAGTTTGAGACCTTTGCCGGGATCCGCATTCGTGGCGCCATGATAGATGAGATACGCCGTGGCGACTGGGTTCCACGCTCGGTTCATCGCAATAACCGGCGAGTCGCTCAGGTGATGGATGAGCTCGAACAGGAGTTGGGGCGGGATGCCCGTGATAGTGAAATTGCCGAGCGATTGGAGATGTCGTTGGATGAATACCATCATATTCTCAATGATGTTTCCACCGGTAAAATCATAGGAATAGAAGATTTGGGGGTAGCGCCCGATGTGTTGATGTCGGAAGATATGCCGGCAGATGACACTTTTGAGGGCCTGGCTCAAAGCCAATTCCAATCAGCCTTAACCGATGCCATTAAGCGCTTGCCAGAGCGCGATGCCTTGGTTTTGTCGCTGTATTATGACGAAGCACTGAATTTAAAAGAGATTGGTGTCATTCTTGAGGTAAGTGAGTCCCGGGTGAGCCAGATCCATAGTCAGGCCATGCTGAGGCTGAAAGCCAAACTCAAGCACTGGACACAAGCGTAATTAATGATTGAGCAACTTATAAGTATGTCAGCTCACCGGAGGAAACCTTGGACAAGAATATGAAGATTCTCATCGTTGACGACTTTTCAACGATGAGACGGATCATTAAGAACTTGTTGCGAGACCTGGGGTTCAATAACACCCAGGAAGCAGACGATGGTTCAACAGCTCTGCCTATGCTGCAAAAGGGCGACTTTGACTTCGTCGTGACCGACTGGAACATGCCTGGGATGCAGGGAATCGACCTGCTCAAGGCGATTCGTGCCGACGAGCATCTCAAACATATCCCTGTGTTAATGGTAACTGCCGAAGCCAAACGTGAACAGATTATTGCGGCGGCTCAGGCCGGCGTGAATGGTTATGTTGTTAAGCCTTTTACCGCGGCTACGTTGAAAGAGAAATTGGATAAGATTTTCGAACGGCTCGGTTGAGTGGGGTGATGCAATGAAAGCAGAGACATCCGGGCTGGTGACTTTGGAGCAGGCACAGGAATTGGTTGCCCTGCTCAGTCAGGGAGAGCAGGATAAGGCCGACGAATTGCTGCGGGAACTGGCGGCTCCCCTGCAAAGGGATCTGTTCGAAGAAGTCGGTAAGCTGACCCGCCAGTTGCACAACGCCTTAGTGGATTTTCAGGTAGATAGCCGCCTTATTGAGCTTGCCAACACTGATATCCCAGACGCCAAAGAACGCCTTACCTATGTCATTGATATGACAGAGCAAGCAGCCAACAAAACTATGGACGCAGTCGAAGAATGCTTGCCTTTGTCGGATGCTCTGAGTACCAATCTGCAAAATGTCAAACCCGCCTGGGATAAGCTGATGCGCCGTGATTTGGCCTTGCATGAGTTCAAGGGCCTGTGTCATGACGTACAACACTTTATGCAACAGAGTGAAGCCGATGCTTGTCGGCTGCGGGAATTACTGAATCAGATACTGATGGCTCAGGATTTTCAGGATTTGACCGGACAGATGATCCGTCGGGTCATAGAGCTGGTGCGGGAAGTGGAAAACAGCTTGGTTTCGTTGCTGACAGTGTTCGGTGAGCAGCCGCTGGATGATCTCTGCGGCGCTGAGGATAAGAGCATAGAGGCAGAAGGTCCCATACTGAACGCAGAGCAACGCGAAGACGTGGTGAATGGTCAGGATGAAGTCGATGATCTGCTCTCAAGTCTGGGTTTCTAATTAGGAGTCAATTTAATGGCCTTTGATGTTGATGAAGAGATACTCCAGGATTTTTTGATTGAAGCTGGCGAGATCCTTGAGCTGTTGCAAGAGCAGTTGGTATCTCTGGAAAACAATCCGGAAGATACAGATTTGCTCAACGCCATCTTCAGGGGATTTCACACGGTCAAAGGCGGTGCAGGATTCCTCGGGTTAGGGCCCATGGTGGATGTCTGTCACGAGGCAGAAAACACCTTCGATTTATTGCGTACCGGTAAGCGCAGTGTCAACTCCGAGTTGATGGATATCATACTGCAAGCGTTGGACACGATTAACACCATGTTCAACCAAACCCAATCCGGCCAGGAGCAGGAAGCTGCAGATGAAGTGTTATTGGCAAAACTCAAGCTGCTTAGCTCAGGTGCACCTTTACCTTCAGAACAGGCTCAGGCTGAAACGCCTGCCGCAGTAGAAACCGGCGATGAGAGTGTTGATGAGTTGTTTGATGGCATGCTTGATAGTGCCGCGGTGGAGCTGTTTGAGGAGCCAACTTCACAGACTCCCGAGACATCGACTCAAGGCAGCGCAGCCAGTATAGATGAAATTGATGAAGCCGAGTTTGAAGCCTTGCTGGATGCCTTGCATGGTTCAGGCAAGGGCCCTTCTGCCGGCAGTGCACCGGCTTTGGGTAGTGACGCCCTCAAGTCCAGCGACAGCGCTCCTGTAAGTTCCTCTTCAGATGACATCACAGACGATGAATTTGAGCGACTGCTCGATGAATTGCATGGTAAGGGGCAGTTTGCTGCGGCGCCTGCAGCCAACAGTGCTGTTGTTGAGGAAGCCGCATCTGCCAGTGTCGATGCCGATGAAATCTCCGATGATGAGTTTGAAAAGCTCCTCGATGAGTTACATGGCAAAGGCGCCGGTCCAGGGGCTAAAGCCAGTGGTTCAGCGCCTGCTGTATCCCAACCCTCTGCATCTCAAGCTACCGCGTCCCAAGCGCCGGCAACGAATGCAGCGGCGGTACAAAAGGCCGCTGCTGCAACTAGCAAAGTCGAGGCGCCTAAAGCCGCCGCCAAGCCTCAGGCCAAGTCTCCTGCAGTTGCTAAAGACGCTACACCTGCCAAGGCTGCGGCCAGCGTACCGCAGGGGGAAACCACAGTTCGGGTTGATACGGCTCGCCTGGATGAGATCATGAATATGGTCGGTGAGCTGGTATTGGTGCGTAACCGTTTGGTCAGCCTCGGGATATCCCGTGAAGACGAGGAGATGTCCAAGGCGCTGGCTAACCTGGATCTGGTGACTTCCGATTTGCAGGGGGCCGTGATGAAGACCCGGATGCAGCCGATTAAGAAAGTATTCGGTCGTTTTCCCAGGGTGGTTCGTGACTTGGCCCGCAGCCTCAATAAAGAGATAGATCTGCGGATGATAGGTGAAGACACGGATCTGGATAAAAACCTGGTCGAAGCCCTTGCCGATCCTCTGGTGCACCTGGTGCGTAACTCTGTGGATCATGGTATTGAAATGCCTGATGTACGTGAGGCCAATGGTAAGCCAAGAACCGGGGTGATTACCCTGGCAGCCAGCCAGGAAGGTGACCATATTCTGCTTAAAATTGAGGATGACGGCGCCGGAATGGACGCCGGGAAACTCAAAGAGATTGCCATTAGTCGTGGCGTGCTGGATGAAGACAGCGCGGCCCGTATGTCCGATCAGGAAGCCTATAACCTGATTTTCGCCCCCGGCTTCTCGACCAAGGTAGAGATTTCCGATATTTCCGGCCGTGGGGTGGGGATGGATGTGGTTAAGACCCGTATCACCCAGCTTAATGGCTCTGTGCATATCGATTCAGCCAAAGGTAAAGGCACCCGTCTGGAGATTAAGGTACCTTTGACCTTGGCGATTATGCCCACTCTGATGGTGGAAGTTGCCAAGCAGGTGTTTGCCTTGCCGCTCTCCAGTGTGAATGAAATTTTCCATCTGGATCTGACCAAGACCAATATAGTGGATGGACAACTGACGGTAATAGTCAGGGAAAAGGCGGTGCCATTGTTCTATCTCGAACGTTGGCTCAGCCGTAAACCGATGAGCTTCCAACATGGTGACAAAAAGCATGGCCATGTGGTTATAGTGCAGCTTGGCACTATGCAGATAGGCTTTGTGGTGGACGCCCTGATAGGTCAGGAAGAGGTGGTGATTAAACCGCTGGGCTCCATGTTGCACGGTACGCCGGGGATGGCGGGGGCCACTATAACATCGGACGGCGGTATTGCGCTGATCCTCGATGTACCAGGATTATTGAAGCACTACGCCAAGTCCAAGCGTTGAAGTGCTGTATAAGGATTTAAATGACCATTAAAGTTTTGGTTGTCGATGATTCGAGCTTCTTTCGACGACGAGTCAGCGAAATAGTCAATCAGGATCCTGAGCTTGAAGTGATAGGAATGGCCAATAACGGTGCCGAAGCCGTTAAGCTGGCCGCTGAGCTCAAGCCTCAGGTGATCACCATGGATATTGAAATGCCGATAATGGACGGAATAACCGCCGTGCGGCAGATAATGGCCACTCATCCGACACCTATCCTGATGTTCTCTTCTTTAACCCATGATGGCGCCAAGGCAACCCTGGATGCGCTGGACGCAGGGGCTTTGGATTTTCTTCCCAAGCGTTTTGAAGATATTGCCACCAACAAGGATGAAGCGATTCGTTTGCTGCAGCAAAGGGTCAAGGCGTTGGGACGCAGGCGGATATTTCGCCCCATAGTTCGGCCAAACGTAACGCCTACGCCGCCTGGTTCGTCAAACCGGCCCGCAGCGTCAAGCAGTTTGCCGCGCCAGAGCGCCACAGCAGCAAGTATTTCAGCCAATCGTCAATTGCAGAGACGCAGTGCGGGGGCGGCGCCTGCAAGAGCCAGTGGCAAGCAATATAAATTGCTGGTTATAGGCACTTCCACCGGTGGGCCGGTGGCATTACAGCGAATATTGACCCAGTTTCCGGCGGACTATCCGCATCCCATTTTATTGGTACAGCATATGCCGGCAGCTTTTACACCGGCCTTTGCCAGCAGGCTTAATGGTTTGTGTAAGATAGAAGTCAAAGAAGCTGTCAACGGCGACATGCTCAGACCCGGTTGCGCCTATCTCGCGCCCGGCGGCATGCAAATGATGCTGGAGCGTTCAGGGGCTACAGGCCGGATTAAAATTCTCGCCGGCAATGAAGATATGAATTACAAGCCCTGCGTCGATATCACTTTTGCGTCAGCTTCCAAGGCTTTTGGCGGTGATGTTTTGGCGGTTATCCTGACGGGCATGGGCGCCGATGGCCGTGAAGGGGCTCGTATGCTTAAAGGTGTTGGTGCTACCATCTGGGCCCAGGATGAAGCTTCCTGTGTTGTTTATGGTATGCCGCAGGCTGTGACAACTGCCGGCATTTCCAGCCAATCCATTTCGCTGGATAATATGGCTGAAGCGATATTGCGAGAGTCGGCTCGTGGCTGATAACGAAACGCGCATACTGGGATACCGGTTGGCGCTGTTTTTATGTTTGGTTGCCCTGTTGGTTGTGGCTGCACTTTACTGGGATTTGCGACAAAAGAACCGGCACCTGAGCGAGGAAGTCACCCAGCTTGAGTCGTCCCAAGTGCTCTTGATGGTGCCGGACGAACAGGCGGCGATTATTGCCGATTGGATGAGCCGTCATCCACAGCAGACAGCATCCTTATTGGATGTGATTAGACCTAAGGTGACATCGGCGGCAGAGACTGCTGCGGATGTATCGCCTCAAGTGCAAGCTCCCCGGGCTGCAGCGACCGCAGAGAACCCTGAAAAAATAACGGTTCAAGGTACTGCTGTAACGCCAGCGCCCCAAGCTGATACTGAAGATGCCAGGGTGACGGAGTTGGAAGATGGCGTAAAAGTAATACGTTTACCTCACGGTGGGATCCGGGTCACTACCCGTGAAGAGGGTAATGAGTAGCCGAATAAGACAAGAACGACAATAATAGTGGCTCGTTTCGCGAGTTGGCCGACAAGGCGAGAATAAGGGGCAGAAAGTGAAGGTCTGGACCATTGCAAACCAAAAAGGCGGGGTGGGCAAAACCACAACTGTAGCCAGTTTGGCGGGCACGCTGGCCAAGCGTGGTCAGCGGGTTCTGATGATAGACACAGATCCCCATGCTTCGCTGGGTTACTATTTGGGCATAGATTCGGAAGAGGTGCCAGGCTCATTGTATGACCTGTTTCTGGCTCATAAGCAGCTTGATACCTCTTTGGTAAAACAGCATGCGGTTCCCACTTCGGTTGAGGGGGTCGATCTTTTGGCGGCAACTATGGCGTTGGCCACTTTGGATCGCGCCCTTGGTCACCAGGAAGGGATGGGACTGGTGCTGCGTAATATTCTCAACTCGGTTGAGGAAGACTATGATGTCGCCTTGGTCGACTGTCCTCCTGTGCTGGGGGTATTGATGGTCAATGCTCTGGCAGCCAGCCAACATATAGTGATCCCGGTTCAGACCGAGTTTTTGGCGATTAAAGGCCTGGATAGAATGATCAAAACCATGGAGTTGATGGGACGCTCGAAGAAGACCCGCTACAGTTACTCCATAGTGCCAACCATGTATGACAGACGCACCAAGGCTTCGCCTGCAGCTTTGCAACATCTCGGCGAGGTATACGGCGACACCCTATGGCCGGATGTGATCCCTGTGGATACCAAGTTCCGAGATGCCAGTTTGGCCCATCTGCCGGCGTCCCACTATGCCCCCAATACGCGGGGGGTGAAGGCCTACGAGCGTTTGCTCGATTATCTGCTGGCGGGGGAGTTTAACCATGTCAAAATCGGTTGATGAGACTGTTTTTGATTATTTCAACCTGTTGCTGACTGAGTCTGACCCGGCAGCCCAAACAACACCCACTGGGTCAAGGGATAATACTGCTGCGCCAATAGAGACTGAGCCCAAGATGGTGGTCATTTCCCGGCCCGAGACGAGTGCCGAGCAATATCCGGCAGCGCAGAAGACGCCGACACTCGACCGCAATGCGCTGGAGCAGTTGTTGGCGCCGGTGTTTAAAGAGGCGGTTGCTGAGACGAAAGCGGCTGAAGTGGCTACAGAAACGCCGTTGAAAACGGTTAACAAGCTTGAACCGCAGGTTGAAGCTATTGCCGGACAGTTGAATGTTCAAACTGATGCTGCCGTGAGCGAACAGGCTCAGAGCCAAGAGCTAGCAGAGCCTGAGCGACAGGAAGCGGTGCAATTGGAAACGCAAGTCGGTGCACCGGCAGTACCTATAGAACCGCTCAAGGACCAACTGGAAGACGAGTTTCAAGTATTGTTCTTTAAAGTGGCGGGACTGACATTGGCCGTGCCGCTGATAAGTCTGGGCGGTATCGTCAGAATAGAGCGTATCAACCATATTTTTGGACGCCCAAGCTGGTTTATGGGGGTTCAGGGCTACCGGGATTCACAACTGAATATCGTTGATACCTGTGCCTGGGTTATGCCGGAAAAATACGACGATAAACTGGCGCAATCCGTAAATTATCAATATCTTGTAGTATTGGAAAACAGTAATTGGGGTTTGGCTTGTGAGTCTTTGGTCAATGCGGTCAAGATTGACAAGTCGCAGGTCAACTGGCGAGGCAGTCAAGGTAAACGCCCCTGGTTGGCCGGAGTAGTGAAAGAACAAATGTGTGGCATTTTACATGTGCAGGCATTGATTGAAATGCTCAATGCCGGGTTAGGTTGTCAGGATCCGATAGACTGAGGTAAATATGACTGATTCAAGAAATGTAGCAGCGGTATCTGCAAGCAAGGACGATGCCGTTCTCCAGTGGGTAACCTTCAGGCTGGATAACGAAACCTATGGCATCAATGTGATGCAGGTTCAGGAAGTATTGCGTTATACCGAAATTGCCCCGGTCCCGGGGGCTCCTCACTATGTATTGGGGATCATCAATCTGCGCGGTAATGTGGTGACGGTTATTGATACCCGCTCGCGTTTTGGCTTACCTTCCTCCGAAGTAGACGATTCTACCCGAATCGTAATTATCGAAGCGGAAAAGCAGGTGATAGGTATCTTGGTTGACAGTGTAGCCGAGGTGGTTTATCTGCGCCGCTCTGAAATCGATAACGCGCCGAATGTGGGTACCGAAGAGAGTGCCAAGTTTATTCAGGGGGTTAGCAATCGTGGTGATGAGCTATTGATCTTGGTCGACTTGGACAAGTTGCTTTCAGATGATGAGTGGGCCGAGTTGGCACAAATCTGATAAGCCTTGGTGGAAAAGGAGTTTTAACCCATGATGGGCGATGGTTTCTTGATCGCTGCGCTGGTATATGTCATTGCCTGTCTCGGACTGGTACTTTACCTGCAAAAACAAAGCAATAAGCTCAGGAACAAGGTTGAGGCGTTAACTGTCCTGGTCAAGGAAAGCGACAGGCAAAGAGAGGCCTTCAAGCGGGAGCTGCAGGAGCTGCGTAGCGGTACCATAGGCGTTGGCCGTCGGGTGTTGGAGCTGGAAAAACGTCTGGCGCAGCAAAATGCTCGTCTCGATGAGTCAATGCAGCAGGACCCTCAGGCCAAGCTTTACAGCCGGGCTATGAAAATGGTGCAACTGGGAGCCGGAGTCGATGAGCTTATCCGCGAGTGTGAGCTACCCAAAGCGGAAGCAGAACTTTTAATTCGCTTGCATGGCAAGACAGCCCGGGCCTGATATTCAATCAAATAAAAAGAGCGCATTTAAAATGCGCTCTTTTTATTTCTATCGTCAGGAAAACGAACGAAGCCCCTTCAAGGTAATTCTTTGCTTGTGTTAGCTCTCTTTCTTTAGGCCTTGTCGACAATTCTTTGATGCAGGTTATTCCACTGCTCGGGAAACTTGCCATCCAGCATATAGACAAAAGCGATCAGCTCAGCGATCAGTTGATAGAGTTCCTTGGGGATCTCTTGTCCCAACTCCAGCATTTGCAGAAAATCACTTAAGTAAGGATCTTGATGGATATGAATACCCGCCTCTTTTGCCAAAGCGATAATCTCTTCAGCCAGCAGATCTTGCCCTTTGGCGGTGATTTTGGGCGCAGTTTTGCCATCATAACTCAGGGCTACAGCCTGACGAGGTTTGTTTGGCTTGTCGTTTGAATCTTCGGACATGGTCTTTCCTCAGGCCTTCAGTTGTACCAGGTAATGATCGCCGGGTAACAGGGACGCGGGTACAGGGGCAACGTGGGCGTTCAATTCATTGGGAGTGAGTCCTAACTGAAGCAACTTTTGCGACAGTGGTTGCAGGAAATTACTGACTCTATTGATCAGGGTTTGGGTGCTGCCGATAAACTGCAGGTCGACCTTGGTATCCTTCACTTGCGCTTTAATGAGCAAGGAGCCCATTCCCAGGTTAAACTTGAGCTGCAACTGCCAGGCCCTGTCTTTGTCTGTGTCCTGATCCGACTCTTGATGCTCGAACTTGCCTTCCAGTTGCTCATTTCTTTGGTTGAGATAGTAGGGCAGCATAAAATACCAGCATTGACCGCCGTTATCTGTATTGGCCTGTTGATAGAGTGCTACCGCTTGAGACATCTGCTGCAGCGCATCCAGTGTACCTTGCTTTTCCAGCGAGGCCAGTTGGTAATTTTGCAGACCGGATTGACTTTGCAACCCTTCTAAATATTGCCTCAAACGCTGAGGTACACTGAGGTTTTGATTGCCGGCCCTGATGCCAAGCAACAGCTGAAACAAGGTGGTAATGGCACCGGCTTGTGTCAGCGTTTGCGACGGTGCTTGTTGGTGGGTTAGTTGTAATCCAGTGAGGCCCAGTAGTTCAGCTCTCAGCAAAGAGGGCTCGGTCAGTTCACTCAGGGGGACAGGCGATAACGCCGGTAGCTGCTTGAGTAGCTCTGTCGCCTGGTTGTATTTGACTTCAAGAGCCATCGCCTCGGCCCTCGGCATGGCTCCGGCTTTGTTAAAGGCGCGCTGAAGAAAGTTGAGTTCGGGCGTTTTCGGCGCCTCTGATGTTACTTTATCGGATCTTGTCCTAGTCGTTGGTTTTTCCGTTGGGGCGGTTGGTTTTTCTGCTGTAGTCGTCCTTGCCAACTGTTGTAAAGCCTGAAGTGAAGCTTTGTCTGTCCTTGGTAAAACAGCCGCTCTTGACTCAACCAAGCTTATTTTATCAAGTGTTTGCTGTGTCAAAGGTAATGCAGCTGTCGATACCTTACTGCCAGGCGCCGTTATTGAATTGGTTTTGGAGTCAATACTCGCTCGGGTCTCTGAGTTTATTTGCGGCGCTTGAGCTCTGGGTTGTTGCTCCAGAAGTTTGATTAACCTGGCATAGGTTTGGGCGAGTTCCGGCTTGGTTATCAGACGCTCATTTGCCACATCGGTCGTTGTTGTTGACAAAGCAGGGGCCGGCGATAGCTTCACATCCAGTCTTGCGTTAATAGGGCTTAATTCCAGCTGCAGCCCTTGATTGTTGCTGATGACCTTGGCGACATATTCTCCTGCCGGTAGTTGTAACTGCGCCGGAAAGGCTATGCTGGTACCGTTGGCAAAGCGCATATCAGCCTGAGAAACAGTTAACATGGGTAGCGGGTAGCCTTGTGGTCTGGCTGCCAACTGTTGCAGTACGGTTTGGCTGATGCCATTTTTGGCTGCCAGCTGCATCAGTGCATCCGGCAGCTTTATCTGTACTTCATTCGCCAGCCACAGCAATTGCACCGGCCTGCCTTGAATAATCTCCCCTAAGGGACGGGTCAGCTCCAGCAGGGCAGTATTGGACTGATATATAAGTGCTTTAGCTTGTGTGTTGGCCTGAGGTTCGACGAACTGCAATTGGTACTGAGTATTTTGCAACTCTAATCTGAGCTCGCTACCTAAATCCACTACAGTTACCGGTAACAGCGGAATAGACACGTTTGTTTGAGAGGAAGGCCCTGGCCCTGAAGGCGGGATTGTACCTTTGATTGGATCCATTGTTGCAAACCCCACTCCTCTAGTTGATTTCTTGATGGGCAATCGTAAATTTAAATTTGATCTATTTCCTCAGCGAAGTATCCTTATCCGTCCGAATCGGCATTGGTAGAAGGTTGATTGTCGCACTGGATAATCTTGTTATCGGCGCATAGTAATCAAAGCTTTAACAGTTTTTCGGTTTGACTACAGTGGTACTTATACAAAGAGAGTAATATGAAGTTTAAATGGATTCTGATGCTTGCGGCTGCCCTGGGGGTTCATTCGGCAGTGGCTGCAGAAAGCGGTGAAGGAAAGAATACACAGGACGTACGCATCAGCTACAGTGACCCGCGGGATCCTATCGAAGGGTTCAACCGAGCCATGTGGGACTTCAACTACCTTTATCTGGATAGGTATCTCTATCGTCCAGTTGCTCATGGTTATAACGATTATCTGCCCATTCCGGTTAAATCAGGCATTAATAACTTTGTTCTTAACCTGGAAGAGCCCCACAGTCTGGTAAACAACACGCTGCAAGGCAAGTGGGGCTGGGCCTTGAATGCCGGAGGCCGTTTTACCGTTAACTCAACCGTGGGGTTGCTCGGCCTGATTGACGTCGCCGATATGATGGGAATGCCCCGTAAACAGGACGACTTCAACGAAGTGCTGGGTTACTACGGTGTACCTAACGGGCCTTACTTTATGGCACCATTCTTCGGCCCTTATATCACCCGTGAACTCGCTTCAGATTGGGTGGATGGTCTATACTTTCCTTTGTCAGAATTAACTATGTGGCAGTCAGTGATCAAGTGGGGGCTGAAGAATCTCCACGCACGCTCAGTTGCCATAGATCAAGAAAGATTAGTAGACAACGCGCTCGATCCATACACTTTCGTTAAAGACGCTTACATACAGCACATGGACTATAAGGTGTACGACGGCAATGTGCCTTCGAATGAGGACGAAGACGAGTTGCTAGATGAATATATGCAGGAACTGGAGTAACCCACCCTCTGCTTCTCTACCCGCAGGAGGTTAAAGGTTACTCGTTACCGGCGATTGATACCTGCGGGGATTTAACCATGGCGCTGAACAGTCTCAATGTACTGCTGGTTGAGGATGACCCTGTTTTTCGCAATATTGTTGCCGCCTTTTTGAGTGGACGGGGCGCCAATGTTGTTGAAGCCGAGGACGGTGAGCAAGGGCTGCAGAGTTTCAAAAGCCAGAAATATGATGTGGTGGTAGCCGATCTTTCCATGCCTCGAATGGGGGGCTTGGAAATGCTCAAGGCGATGTCGCGCATCAACCCCGCTATTCCTTCCATTGTGATCTCCGGAAATCAGGTAATGGCCGATGTAGTAGAGGCTCTAAGGATCGGCGCCTGTGATTACTTGGTTAAGCCAGTATCAGATCTTTACAGTATTGAGCACGCCATTAATCAATGCCTGACATCTGTGGATCAGGAGCACGCTGCTGTTAATCGGGACGTGGAAGAACTCTCTTTTATGGAGCTGAATGAAAACTTGGCTTTGCTTGAGCAAAATGCAGAAGCAGCCAGATGCGTGCAGCAACAGCTATTCCCCGCGAGTCATATTGAATATCCCAAGGCCAGATTGGATTACAGTCTGTTCAAGCACGAACAGGTAAGTCCTTACTTTATCGATTCTGCCATGGTTGGTAACCATCATTTAATTATGTATATGGCGCACTTTCATCCGGAGGATAATCGCGCTGCTTTTGCCAGTGTGTTGATGCGGAGTTTTGTTAATCAGAAGCTTAAACTTAATCGCACCGGTGTCAGTTCTGTGGTGATAGAACCCTTCAATATGTTGAGTTATCTGAATGATCGTTTGGTCAAATCAGGCTTGGACCTTTATTGCGATATGATTTACGTGGCAATAGAACTTGATAGTTACCGGGCAGCCATTGCTCAGGCGGGCAGGGGACTGAGGTGTTACATACGTAACCAAGATGGCATTACGCCACTGGCGCTGGCGGATTCGCTGCAGTTGGGACTACTTGAGTGGGGTAAGCCAACAACTCAATTTCGAAGCTTAATGCCCGCAGAGCAGCTTTGTGTTGTTTCCAGTGAGGCAGAACATAGACAGCTGCTGCAACAAAACAGATTCCTGGGGCTGAATTTTAACCCCAAGATCCCCCAGGGGGGCTTTGTGCAACTGTCGTTGTAACGCTTCATAATGACCAAGCCAAGGTGGCAAGTCATTAAATTGCAAAAGATAAAAAAGGCTGCATACTGCAGCCTTTTTTATTCGGTAACCGAATGATTATTAGCGTTTTATCGCTTCATGCTCACCTGTTACGGCAATTTCTTGCTCCAAAGCTTCTTCTTCGGAGTGATCGTGAATTTTGCTTTCTGCGCCGTGCATCCAATCGACCAGTTTATCGGCCATAAAGTAGAGGAGCACGCCTGAAATGGCTGCCGTGATGGCAATGCCGGAGAAGATAGACATGGCATTGGCCAGCTGTTCTTCTTTCTCGCCGCCGTGACCGATAAAGGAACCTACATAGCCTGCGGTTAAGTTAGCAATAAAAATAAAGCAGAACCAAAAGCCCATCAGCAGTGACATGATACGCAGAGGGGCCAACTTAGTGACCATAGACAAACCGATAGGGGAAAGGCAAAGCTCACCCATGGTATGGAAGAAGTAGGCACCAACCAACCACCACATACTGGACTTGGCAGAGGCGTCGCCACCCATCTCCAGTACTGCACCTATCATAAACAGGAAGCCAATAGCCAAAAGTATCAGGCCGAGAGCAAATTTAACCGGTGAGTTGGGCTCTTTATTTCCAAGACGGATCCAGATAGAAGCGATCACGGGGGCAAAAACCACGATAAAAATGGCGTTCAGTGACTGGAAGTAAGTTGTCGGCACTTCCCAATTACCAATAAAGCGGTCGGTGAACTCATTGGTGAACAGATTCATCAAGCCACCGGCCTGCTCAAAACCCGCCCAGAAGATGATGGTAAACAGACCCATCACCATGATCACTTTAATGCGATCACGTTCAACTTTAGTCAGGGGTTCTTTTCTTACTTCACCGCGCTCGGCAGCACGTTGTTTTTCAATTTTTGCTGCTGGAACTGTACCTATATCACCCAAGAGTTTTTGGGCAAAAAGGAACTGAATAAGCAGAGAGATCAGCATACCGACACCGGCACAGAAGAAACCGGCTTGCCAGTTGTTAACTGTCACTTCAACGCCATCGATAATTTCTTTATGGCCAAAGTTAGTATAGGCCCAGGCGACAACAAAGCCGGACAGGGCGGCACCCAAGTTAATACCCATGTAGAAGATGGTAAAGGCGCCGTCGCGGCGGTGATCGCCTTCTTCATATAGGTCACCTACCATGGTTGAAATGTTAGGCTTAAATAGGCCGTTACCCACAATCAGGGTACCAAGACCGGCATAAAAGACTATGGTCTCCATGCCGGGCACCCAACTATGGGGGGCTGCCAAAGTGAATTGGCCTATCGCCATCAAGGCACCACCGATATAAATCGCTTTCCGCTGGCCAAGAACATTGTCGGCCAACCATCCACCTAAAAGTGGTGTCAGATAGACCAAGCCGGTAAACCAAGCGTAGAGTTTCAAAGCGTCTGCTTGAGTCCAGCCTAACCCCCCTGCGCCTTGGGTTCTTACTTGGTCAACAAGATAAAGTACCAGAATGGCACGCATCGCATAGTAACTGAATCGTTCCCAAAGCTCTGTTGTGAACAGCAGGAACAATCCCTTGGGATGTCCGAGCACAGTCCCCTGAGGTTTTGCTAAGCTCATGAAGTCTTCCACCTTAAAATTGTTAATTGGCCGTGTGACAAAAGTCGACACAGAAAGCGATTGTATTTATCCCAGCTGTTTTGCCGTTAACATCACACTGTTTTGTAAAGTGTTATGGGCATGTCTTTTAATGCGCTGTGATTGAGGCTTTGGTTTTCTGTATTGTAATTTGTTCATCAAAAGCAACAAAGCTCACCTTATATACTCTGGATCCAGTTACAAAGTCAATTTCAGGGCCGGGAAGCGGCGGCTTTATGAGCAATACATGCCTTTGTGTGGTCAGACCTGTTCGGTTTGTAACCGTAATTTCAATTAGACCAAAGTGGGGGGAGGGGGAAACCTGAAATTCACTTTCAATTGTAAACTTATGTCTGATATGATTGCCCGCTGTGATAGGACGTCACCCGACAGAAACCAAGTAGTGAGAACACCATGAAGGCCTGGTACCTTTTGTACTGTAAACCTCGCAGTGAAGTGAGGGCTCAACAGAATCTGATGCTCCAAGAGCTTGAGACCTATTTGCCGATGGTGCGGCTTGAAAAGAAAGAGAAAAACAAAACTGTCGTTCAAAAGCAACCTCTGTTTCCCAACTACCTATTCATCAAGTTTGATCCTGAACTGACCAGTGTGCGTCAGATCCGCTCTACTCGCGGTGTTGCCAATTTGGTTAACTGCCGTGAGAAACTGCTGCCAATTGATGAGCAACTGATCAATCAGCTCAAACAACGTGAATTAGCTACGCCCTTGATCACAGAAAAGCCCCTGCAACCCGGTGATAAAATACAGTTTACCGAAGGGCCATTTACTGATTTTGATGGCATATTTGCTGAAAAATGCGGCGATACTCGCTGTAAAGTATTGTTTACTTTCCTTGGTCAGCACAAGAGCATAATAGTAGATCAAAAGGCAATTAAAGCAGCGTGTGCGTAATTGCCTGCTGCCCGTGTAGGACATTTCCCATTGTTACAAAGCTCAACATTTGCGAACTATGAATAAATTTGCATTTTTTGCCAAAAAATCAATATCTTATATTTTTCATTTTTGCAAAAATAGTCTGACTGTAACTTGGTAGTTGAATTATTGCTCAGCTTAACAAGGGTTGGGTGTTTTTTGAACTGTATCACTTGGGGGGTTGGGATATAATCCCACGGCAAAGTAAGACCTGGTACAGGAAATGAATGTTACCTTAAAGACTTTGGGTAGCATTTTTTTAACGCTTTAAAAAATATAGTTTTTGCATCGCAAAGGGCAAGTTGGAGGCCGCAATCCATGGGCGGTAGCGTGTCTGAAAGACAAGAATATGAATAGTTTCATATTCTTAGTGGAAGCCGAAGCCCTCTGGGCGCCACGCGGAACGGTAGCGTGTCTGAAGGACAAGAATATGAATAGTTTCATATTCTTAGTGGACGCCGAAGCTCTCTGAGCGCCACGCGGAACGGTAGCGTGTCTGAAGGACAAAAGTGGACGCTGAAGCTCTCTGAGCGCCACGCGGAACGCTAACCCTGTGATGGTGCGAAAACCTGTATAACTCAATGGGTTTGATGTTTATGGCTAAACGCTATTATCAGGTTCAGAGAAGTTAAACCGGAAACTGTTCAGTTTCCGCCATTTAAAAAATCAGCAAGTAAGAGGCGTTGGTCTCAAATGGAATCCGGGTTGAAGCGCTTATGGCGTTAAACGCGGTTGTTGCATTGCTGAAAGGTTCATTTGATTTTTAGTGCTATTCACCATTACGGAGACAACTGGTGTTACAGAAAACCAAAAAACTCATCATAGCGGGTATCGGCGCTTTGGCTTTGCTTGGCTCGCAAGCTCAAGCTGTTACGCCATCACCTCAAATGATCGAACAATTCAAAAATTTGCCTCGCGCTGAACAGGAAAGGTTAGCCAAGCAGTATGGAATAGATCCTTCCATATTGAGTGGAGGCAGTAACATCAGTCAGAAACCGGTCAATCCGCAAGTTGTTTATCCAAGAGAAAAAAAGGATAACAGCGCTAATGGGGGCGAAAAGCCAACTTTAGACTTTACGGTTGAAGCAACAGACAAGAGTGCTCTCAAGCGTTTTGGTTACTCCTTGTTTGCCGGTGAACCCAGCACTTTTGCTCCGGTTTCCGATGTGCCTGTCCCCAGTGAGTATCTGATGGGGCCAGGGGATACCCTGATGGTGCAACTCTTCGGTAAAACCAATAGAGAGTTCTCACTTACCGTTAATCGCGATGGCACTGTACAGTTCCCTGAACTTGGCCCTATCAGTATTGCCGGTTTAAGTTTTGCCGAAGCCAAAGATACCCTTAAAAAACGCATCAAACACCAGATGATAGGCATAGAGTCCAATATCACTATGGGTGAACTGCGCTCTATTCGTATCTTTGTGGCCGGTGATGCCTACAAACCCGGTTCTTACACTGTATCCAGTCTGTCAACCATGACTCAAGCGCTGTTTGTCTCCGGCGGCGTGAATGAAATAGGTTCGCTGCGTAAGGTACAGCTGAAGCGTGGCGGCAAATTGGTCGGTACTCTGGATCTTTATGACTTATTGATGCGCGGTGATGCCTCCGGCGATCTGAGATTGCAATCCGGGGATGTGGTGTTCATTCCTCCTGTGGGTGGGCTGGTCAGTGTGGCCGGCGAAGTACGTCGCCCCGCTATCTATGAGCTAAAAGGCGGTGAAACCTTTGGGGATGTGGTGAATATGGCCGCCGGTGTTAAGCCGGGTTCTTATCCAAAGGCCAGTGTGGTCGAACGTTACAATGACCAAGGCCTTAAATCTTTGCTCACAGTTGACCTCACTTCAGCCAAAGGTCAAAAAACAGTGGCCAAAGCGGGCGATGTGGTTAGGGTTAAGGGAACCTCAGGGCAATATGATAATGCCGTGACTCTGGTTGGCGCTGTTGTCCGGCCTGGAAAGTACCAATGGCATCAAGGTTTGAGGGTGAATGATATTCTCAAATCCATTTGGTCTGATTTACAAATATCCGCCGATTTGGATTATGCAATTTTGCTTCGTGAGGTGGATGACTATGGCAACATAGAGGTTTACCAATTTGCACCCGGAAAGGCGATTGTTAATCAGGACACCGATGAAAACCTGGTACTGCAACCAAGAGATAAGCTGGTTGTTTTCAACTTCAGTGACGATAGCCTTAACCGATATGAGCTGAATAAGCTGGTCAAGCAAAGAGTGGCCAAGGTGACCTCGCTTTCGGGTAACTCACTGATAGGAAATGATCTGTTCAAGGCAGGTTTCAACCTGCTGCAAAGTAAAACTTTGCATAAGCGCAATGCTGTTGGTGGGGTAGTGGTTGATGACAGCGATGCAACAAGTGATGAACAGGCCGTTGTAATCTCAGAAGTCAGTAAGATGTTATTGAACCTGTTTGATGACACTGACTTAATCAAATATAGCTACATGATGAATCGTAGCGAACTCTTGTACCCGGTAATCAGTAAACTCAACGCCCAGGCGCGCGCCGGTGACAGTGTTAAAATTGTTGCCGTTGGTGGCCAGGTTCGTCACGAAGGTATGTACCCGCTGACGGTTAACGCTTCTGTCAGCTCTTTAATTGAAGCCGCCGGGGGTTTGAAAGAAGGCGCCTACACAGCCAGAGCAGAGTTAACCCGCACTGTTACCAATGCCGGTGGTTCATCCATAGAGCATAAAACCGTGGACTTAACCAGTGCGCTTCAGGGGAACAAAACCGCTGATTTACCACTGGAAGGGCGCGATATCCTTACTGTGATGACTACCCCTGATTGGCAGGAGCATCAAACCGTTGAAATACGCGGCGAAGTTAAGTTCCCGGGTATTTACAATATCCGCCGCGGTGAAACGCTGCAGGATGTGATCCAACGGGCCGGTGGCTTTACCGAGTTTGCTTATCTCCCTTCTGCGGTATTCGTACGGGAATCGGTGCGTAAGCAGGAGCAGATGGAAATTAAGAAGCTGGCCGACCAACTGCGGCGGGATATCGCCACCAGAGGGGTCTCCAAGGACGGCAACTTAGTTAACTATGCCGATGCTCAGTTGATGCTGAAAGATTTGGAAAGCATTCAGGCTGTCGGCCGTTTGGTAGTGGATTTACCGGCTATCTCAGTGGGGATATCCCAAGCAAATATCCAGATGGAAGATCAAGATATTCTCTATGTGCCATCAACCAAACAGACCATAGCAGTTATGGGCGAAGTACAACATGCATCGACCCATAGGTATAAAGAAGGTATTACTCTTGACCAATATCTTGATATGTCCGGTGGTACCCGTAAGCGTGCTGATGAAGACAGAACTTACGTAATAAAGGCCGATGGTTCGGTAATGATGCCTAAGCGCTCCATGTGGTTCAGCAGTGAAGATAATCTGCAACCTGGGGACACCATCATAGTCCCATTGGATACAGAGTATAAGGATAACCTGACA
Organism: Shewanella sp. MSW; assembly: GCF_007636515.1. Lineage (NCBI taxonomy): Bacteria > Pseudomonadati > Pseudomonadota > Gammaproteobacteria > Alteromonadales > Shewanellaceae > Shewanella > Shewanella sp. MSW. The sequence goes on along the minus strand of NZ_LVDR01000014.1, from coordinate 76,660 downwards.
CTCTGGAGCCAGGTAACCCAAATCATTTACAACACCGCGGTGGCAGTAGCAAGCATTTCCGGGTTGTAATCTCAAATAAATGGCTTTGTTCCAGAGAGGCGTTAAGCCGCTCTGGAGCAAAATCAAAACCACTTATTACTAGATAAAAAAATATGACATCAAATATTACCCCTCAGCAGCATCCTGACGCGCAGTTTGCGGCGAATGCGCTAAGAGATGATGAAATTGATCTTCGTGAGCTTTTCAGTGTAATTTGGCAAGGTAAATGGTTGATTGCGGGTATCACCCTGGTGTTTGCCGTTGTCTCTGTGGCTATCGCGCTAATGCTACCGAATATCTATAAATCGGAAGCATTATTGGCCCCGGCGTCGGAAGAGCAGGGCGCAGGCGGACTTGCCGGACTTGCCTCCCAGTTTGGTGGCCTTGCCAGTATGGCGGGGATTAACTTAGGCGGCAAAGGTGGCACTGATAAGACACAACTGGCGATTGAAGTACTCAAATCAAGGCAATTTATCGGTAACTTTATTGAAAAACACCAAATATTGCCTGAGCTAATGGCGGTTGATAAGTGGCATATGGCCGACAATAGTTTGTCATTTGACCCGGATATTTATGAGCAAGGCAGCAAGACTTGGGTACGTGAGGTTAAGCCGCCATTTCAGCCAAAGCCTTCTTTACAGGAAGCACATAAAGTATTTTCTAAAATACTTGTTGTCAACAAAGATAAAGAAAGTGGCATGGTGAAAATATCGATAGAACATCAATCTCCTTTTATCGCCAAGCAATGGGTTGATTGGTTAGTTGCAGACATCAACCTAACCATGAAAGAGCGGGATGTCGCAGAGGCTAACAGAAGTACTGAGTTTTTAAATAAACAGATTGAGCTCACTAATGTTGCAGACATTCGAGCCATTCTCTACAAGTTGGTAGAAGAACAGGCTAAAACCATAATGTTCGCCGAAGTGCGTGATGAATATGTGTTTAAAACGATCGACCCAGCCTTTGTCCCCGAAGAAAAGGCCAAGCCCAAGCGGGCATTAATTTGCGTACTAGGAACTATGTTAGGTGGTATGTTGGCCGTTATGATAGTTCTAATTAGGTATTTTTTTAGAAAAGACTCTGAAATATAGCTAAAAAATGTGAAGGGTATATTGGGATTACTGCTGTTGAACAAAAAACAAAAAACAAAAAAAACGGTAAAACCTAGTATCCTCAAGAGATGACGAAGATTCGATGGTCATAAAATGGATAAAAAGTATCTCAGCTAGGTTTAAAAGGCTGAGGTTGTAAAATTGTAATCTAGTAACTTAATTCTAGGTAGAAGGTAATAAAAAGGTCCGATGTAATGACAAAAAAGAAAGTGCTTACTGTTTTTGGTACCCGGCCAGAAGCAATCAAAATGGCCCCTCTAGTTTATGCTTTAGCCTCCGATGACCGTTTTGAAGCAAAGTGTTGCGTTACAGCCCAACACAGGGAAATGCTCGATCAAGTACTTGAATTATTCGAAATAATACCGGATTACGATCTTGATCTAATGAAAGCTGGTCAGACATTGAATGATATCACGGCCGGCATTATTCAAAAGCTAAAACTTGTCCTTCAAGAGTTTAAGCCAGACGTCGTACTTGTGCATGGTGATACAGCAACGACTTTCGCTGCGAGTCTTGCCGCTTACTATGAACAAATTGCCGTTGGGCATATAGAGGCAGGCCTTCGCACCGGTAATATTTATTCTCCTTGGCCAGAAGAAGCAAACCGCCGTTTAACGGGAGTACTGACTAAATATCATTTTGCACCGACAGAAACTTCTAAGCAGAATCTTCTCAAAGAAAACTTTGAACCAAGTAATATCACAGTAACAGGCAATACTGTGATTGATGCATTATTAATGGTAAAAGAAAAAATTGATTCAGATAAAGAGCTTAAATCTACGATAGCTGAACAATTCCCATTTTTAGATGAAGACAAAAAACTAATCTTGGTAACAGGACACCGCCGTGAGAGCTTTGGTGGGGGATTTGAGCGTATTTGTGAAGCGTTAGCAACTGTAGCGAAAATGCATCCTGATGTACAAATCCTATATCCAATGCATTTGAACCCCAATGTAAGAGAGCCTGTAAATCGCATCTTGGGTAACGTAGACAATACTTTATTGATTGAACCTCAGCAATATCTTCCTTTCATTTATCTTATGGATAGGGCACATATCATTCTTACGGATTCTGGCGGTATTCAAGAAGAAGCCCCATCTCTAGGTAAGCCTGTTTTAGTCATGCGGGATACTACAGAGCGCCCAGAAGCTGTTGAGGCTGGGACAGTTAAGCTGGTTGGTACTGACGTTAACCAAATAGTGACTAACCTAGACGAGCTACTGTCTGATGCTGATGCATATCAAAAGATGAGTTATGCACATAACCCTTATGGTGACGGTAAAGCCTGCCAAAGAATTTTAGAAGAATTAGTTAAATAAGTATTTAGGAAAAGAAATGTCATTTGAAACGATTTCAGTCATTGGACTTGGATATATAGGTCTACCTACTGCTGCAATGTTTGCCTCTCGCAGAAAGAAAGTTATTGGTGTTGATGTTAACCAACATGCCGTAGATACAATCAATCAGGGTAAAATTCATATCGTAGAACCTGATTTAGATATGATTGTACATTCAGCTGTTACAGATGGATACCTGAAAGCGGTTACTAAAGCCGAACCTGCAGATGCATTCCTTATTGCTGTTCCTACGCCTTTTAAACCATGTAAAGAAGCTGAAATTCCTGAGCCCGACTTAAGTTATATTCAATCTGCTTGTAATGGAATCGCACCAGTATTGAAAAAAGGCGATTTAGTCATTTTAGAATCTACGTCTCCCGTTGGCGCGACGGAGCAAGTTGCAGAATGGTTGGCTACTGCTCGTCCTGATTTAACTTTCCCACAAAATGCAGGCAGTGAAGCCGACGTAAACGTAGCTCATTGCCCCGAACGTGTTTTACCAGGTCATGTGGTTCGTGAGCTTGTTGAGAATGACCGGGTTATTGGTGGAATGTCTTCTCGCTGTGCTGAACGCTCCGTTGAGCTTTATAAAACATTCGTTCAAGGCGAATGTGTTATCACTAATGCTCGTACAGCAGAAATGGCTAAGCTTACTGAAAATAGCTGCCGTGATGTGCAGATTGCTTTTGCAAATGAGTTATCGGTTATTTGCGATAAACTTGATATTGATGTTTGGGAACTTATTGCGTTAGCTAATCGTCATCCGCGTATCAATATTTTGCAGCCAGGCCCAGGCGTCGGTGGGCATTGTATAGCTGTTGATCCTTGGTTCATAGTATCTAAGACTCCGGATGAGGCTCAATTAATTCATACGGCTCGTAAAGTGAATGATGCGAAGCCAGAATGGGTGATTAATAAGGTCAAGTTGGCCATCGCAGACTTTTTACAAGCGAACCCATCTAAAACAGCTAAAGATGTGACTATAGCTTGTTATGGACTAGCGTTTAAACCTGATATCGATGACTTACGGGAAAGCCCTTCAATGTTAATAACAAAAAACATAGCCCAAATGCATGTAGGTAAAACGTTGACTGTTGAACCTAATATTGATACGGCCCCCAAATCATTAATAAACATTGATCTAGTTAAATTAGAATATGCAGTTACGCATGGTGATATTCACGTAATGTTAGTTGATCATGCTCAATTCAAAAGTATTGTGATAAATAGTCAGTATATTGTTGATACAAAGGGCATTGTTGGCTGATTTAATTTATTTTTTTCTGTAACAGTAAAATACATTACAGTTCTTGATTTGAAGCAATTGCTCCTAGAACTAATACTATTTTTCTAAAATAGAAAAGATTGTGAAATGGCTAAAAAGACAGTTATTATATGTATCCCAAATGCGTTTAAGTTTGGCTGGTTGGGTTCAACAACTCGATTGTTTAGTATAACTAACGCATTTTTAAATTTAGGTTATGAAGTTGTCGTCATATCTCAAGCATATGAATCTGAAACAATTCAAAAGGAAATTGAAACAGTATATCCAGCGAGAATCTTTAGAACAGATGCTACAGTCAATTATCCTAAATTAATAGGTAAAAGTTTATTTATAAGGAAAATGGTTAGAAAGTTATGGCGATTAAGAGGGCAAAGCTTTTCACTTCGTAAAATTTCACTAGGTTGGTCTTCTAATATTAGTTTGGATAATGTTATAAATAATGATTTTTTTCATGAACATGATGTTAAATTGATTTGGGGGATATCCGGAGGGATGCTTGACGGACCTAATTTAGCATCGAGACTAGCAAATAAGAAGAAAGTGCCGTGGGTTTTTGAACTTCATGACCCTCCGTTTGGTGCAGACTTATTAGATGAGGACCCTTATATAAAAGTCAAGTATGGGGATTTACTTAGAAAAGCAAACATTATTATACCGACTTCAGATACATATAGCCGTGTAATTTCAAATAAGTATAGTATAGCTTGTAGCAAAATATTCCCGATATTTTTAACTTACGATGACCAATCTGTAACTCAAGAATATTGTAATTGTCACTCAGAAAATTTTTGGTGTATAGGTTATGCCGGCTCATTAAATGGTAAAAGAACATTAAGAACATTTATTGAGGGGCTTGCATGTGCGATAGAACGAGAGCCTGCTATAGCTAAAAAAGTTAAATTAAAGCTTGCTGGAACTGGAGAAGGCTTTGACGAGATCATTAATTTGGCCGTAAAATATAATCTTTCGAATATCATCGAGTTCAAAGGATTAATATCGGGGGGCGAGGCTGATGAATTGTTAACACAATGTAATGCATTGCTAATTGTTCAACCTTCAAATAGTAACTTAGAAATACCAGGGAAACTATTTAAGATGTTATCTCTGAAAAAACCAATTATCGCTTTAATGGATGAGAACAGCGAAACTTCAAATATTATAGATAAATCAAATCTTGGCTATATAACTTCTATTGATAATGTAGAAAAAATAAAAGACATAGTTATCGAACTTTATAACAAGCACCGCAATCATGAAGAAGTTGCAGCTAATGTTGACTACATTGAGTCATTTTCACAGTCAAACTTAGTAAGAAAAGTTGCTCTCGTATGCTCCAAAATTGTAGATTAGTATATTGTATACTTGAGGTGTATTAGCTATGACTAACGGCTATTGATAAAAGGTCAACATTTTGTGCTTATAAAAAACTATTGTCACTGTTGTTGATAGCGGCAATAATTTGTCATTTATAATTGAAGTGGTGTTTGGATTTTTAATGGCTTTCAATAAGGGTGGCTATTTTTTATCCTGTTTTAAAGAGTGTCGCAAAATTTAGCTGTAAGAAGTTTCAGTTAATATAAATTAGATGTCAATATTGAGAAATTTATGTTTAAAAATAAAACTTTATTAATAACAGGTGGTACCGGTTCATTTGGTAATGCTGTATTACGCAGATTTTTGAGCACCGATATAAAAGAAATTCGTATTTTTTCTCGTGATGAAAAAAAACAGGATGACATGCGAAAGCATTTTCAGTCGGACAAGTTAAAGTTTTATATTGGCGATGTGCGAGATAGTCAGAGTGTTATTAATGCAATGCGCGGAGTAGATTATGTTTACCATGCAGCGGCATTAAAACAGGTGCCATCGTGTGAGTTTTACCCGTTAGAAGCAGTTAAAACTAATGTGTTGGGAACAGAAAACGTACTAGAAGCTGCGATCGCAAATAATGTTGAGCGTGTAGTTTGTTTGAGTACAGATAAGGCTGTGTATCCTATCAACGCTATGGGCATTTCAAAAGCGATGATGGAAAAAGTGATCGTAGCTAAAAGCCGTAATCTAGAGCATACCAACACCACAATTTGTTGTACACGCTACGGTAACGTAATGGCATCACGTGGATCGGTTATTCCATTGTTTATTCGTCAGGTAGTTAATAATGAACCGATCACTATTACAGATCCTAGCATGACGCGTTTCATGATGACCTTAGATGATGCGGTTGACTTAGTTTTACATGCTTTTGAAAATGGCCAAAATGGTGATATTTTTGTACAAAAAGCGCCGGCGGCAACCATTGAAGTGTTAGTCAACGCGTTACTTGAAATGCTTAAAAAACCAGAGCATGTTGTAAATGTGATTGGTACTCGCCATGGTGAAAAACTATTTGAAGCCTTATGTAGCCGCGAAGAAATGTTTGTTGCACAAGAGCAAGGTGAATACTTTAGGGTACCTGCAGATAACAGAGATCTAAACTACTCAAAGTTTTTTGATGAAGGCGACTCAGACTTATCTAAAGTAGAAGATTATAACTCACATAATACTGAGCGTTTAGACATTGAAGGTATGAAGCAACTACTACGAAAGCTTGATTTTATGCGTGAGATTGAATCTGGAAATATTATTGTTCCAGAAGGTGTGTAAGTATGAAAGTGTTAATTCTCGGTGCTACAGGAATGCTGGGTTATAGTCTATTTGTTAACTTAAATGAACAGGCTCACTTATCTGTATTTGGTACTGTGCGAAGTATTTCCGGCAAAGAGTTATTTTTTAGTAATGTCCAGGAGCAATTAATTACTAACGTTGACGCCTACGACATTTGCTCTCTTCAGCACGCTATTGAAGTCGTAACGCCTGATGTAGTCATTAACTGTGTGGGTTTAATTAAACAACATGGTATTTCAAAGCAACATATCGATGCAGTAAAAATTAACGCATTACTTCCTCATGAGCTCGCTAATATTTGTGATGAAAACAATGCTAAGCTAATTCACTTCTCAACAGACTGTGTGTTTACCGGGGCTGAAGGTTTATACAACGAAGACTCATTACCCGATGCCCGTGACTTATACGGTAAGTCCAAGTGTTTGGGGGAGGTGGACTATGGAAAACACTTAACCCTAAGAACCTCAATTATAGGGCACGAGCTTAGTTCATCGGTAAGTTTAGTTGACTGGTTTTTATCACAAGAAGAAAACGTTAAAGGTTTTTCTAAAGCGGTATTTTCTGGCTTGCCTACCAGTTATATAGCAAAGCTTTTGGTGGAATATATTTTACCAAACCCAGAGGTTGCTGGGTTATTGCACTTATCGGTAGACCCCATTGATAAATACTCATTATTAAAGTTGATTGCAGAGCAATACCAAAAGCAAATCACTATTCATGAGTCGCGAGATATTGTAATAAATCGTTCGCTTAACTCCAATAAATTTAGGACGTTAACCAATTTTACCCCACCTAAGTGGCGTGAACTTGTAGAGTATATGCATACAGATTATGTAAAGAGGTACAAAGCATGGATAAGTTAAAAGTGGTTACCGTTGTAGGTACTCGCCCTGAGATTATTAGACTGTCATGCACCATTGCAAAATTAGATGAGTTTTGTGAACACGTATTAGTACATACTGGTCAAAACTATGATTACGAACTTAATCAAATATTCTTTGAAGATTTAGGTATTCGCCCACCAGATATATTTTTAGAATGTGCAGGCGCTACGGCAGCCGAAACCATGGCGCAAGTAATTAGTAAAGCTGATGCTATGTTTACCGAAGTACAGCCAGACGCTATTTTAATATTAGGTGATACTAATAGTGCAATGGCCGCAATTCCTGCAAAACGTAAAAAAATCCCGATTTTTCATATGGAAGCAGGCAATCGCTGTTTCGACATGCGAGTACCGGAAGAGATTAATCGTAAAATAGTAGATCATACTGCTGATGTTAATATGCCTTATACCGATATAGCGCGTGAATACTTGTTAGCAGAAGGCTTAAAGCCAGATCTAATAATTAAAACTGGCAGTCCCATGGACGAAGTGCTTAATAGATACGAAAGTAAAATTGCTAAATCTGAAATTTTAACGACGCTAGGTTTAACACCGGGCGACTATTTTGTGGTTAGTGTGCATCGAGAAGAAAACGTAGACTCTGAAAAAAATATCTATAGTTACGTGCAAGTGCTAAATGCCATTGCCGATAAATATCAGCATCCTATCATTGTATCGACACATCCTCGCACAAGAAAGAAAATCGACTTACTTAACTTAGAATTCCACCCCTTAGTTAAATTGTTGAAGCCGCTTGGATTTAGTGATTACGTGAAGCTGCAAGTGGACGCAAAAGTGGTATTAAGCGATAGCGGTACTATTACCGAAGAGTCGTCAATTTTAAACTTTCCAGCGGTTAATATTAGAGACGCACAAGAACGCCCTGAAGGCTTTGAAGAGGGCTCGGTAATGTTTACCGGTATGAATGTAGAACGCATACTACAAGCTATTGAAATACTTGAGAAACAACCACGCGGTGAACATAGGCTAATTAAGAAGGTGCAAAATTACATTGCTCCTAATGTGTCAGACAAAGTGCTGCGAACCATTATTAGCTATACCGACTATGTAAACAGAGTTGTGTGGAGAAAATAATAGCTCCATGTTAAAAGGGATGCCGTTGTAGTCTAAATTGTGAGTTCAGCAAAGTTCTTCTAGACAGGTCTTGTGAATCCACTACAGCCCGCAGTGACAATTTAAATACGCCTTTGAGCATTAAGGGGGGGGGTTGTTTCCTAAATTGATTTAACTAAATCTGTAGTTAATGATCAGACCGACATCATTCGCAGACTTATAAATCAACCTTGCCAAAGCTTCGCTATAAAACAACCGTACATAAAGCATTGATTAACCGAGGCTCACTTACCTTTTGGATTGATGAGGAAGCAAGCTCCGCATGGAAAGCAACAACTGAACTAGGCTAAAAAGGACTGTCGCCTCGGTTTAGTGATTTTGCGCTCACCACTGCACTCGCGTTAAAGCGAATTTTTTCTGTGCCATTACTGCCCTGTAAGGGGCGTTGTTGCCTAAATAAGCGGAACCTTTTTCGCTTTCCATGATCTGATCTTGCATAACAGGTTTTCGGTCAGTTTCATGGGTAAGTCAGAACGCAATATCACCAATTGGAAGCAATACAATCAGGCATTAGTCAACCGTGGTTCGGTTACCTTCTGGCTGGACGAGGCAGCGGTTAACGCTTGGCATTGCACAAAGCATCACGGCGGTCGTGGCCGTGGCTTTCAATTCAGCGACACCGCCATCGAAACAGTCTTGATGCCACAGGCCTCAAAGTGTATGGCGAAGGTGAATGGAAAATGCGTAAGCAGGCAAAGAAAAACGTCGGGTTTGGCGCAAACTTCATTTGGCTATCGATGCCGCTACATACGAAATCATAGGTGCTCAAGTAAGCCTTGAAACTGTAGCAGATGATGAAGTACTTCCAGCGTTACTGGCTCCCCTAAGACGCAAGCTTAGACAAGTCTCCGCTGACGGGCCTTACGATACCAAAGCTTGTCATAAATTATTGCGACGAAAGCAGGCGAAGCCAACGATTCCACCCCGCTCAAATGCCGGATACTGGGAACCAGGGCATCCTCGAAATGAAGCTGTGGATGCACTCAAGGCAGGAGAGTTGAAGCAATGGAAATTGATGAATCACTACCATCAGCGTTCCTTATCTGAGACCGCCATGTATCGCTACAAACAACTCATTAGCGCCAAATTAAGTTTGCGTGACTATAACGGGCAGGTGGGTGAGGCATTGGCTGGCGTTAAGGCATTAAACAAAGTCATAAGACTGGGTATGCCTGTTCGCCAGAAAATCTCGTAAAGCAGCTGAAAGCCTAGGGGCAGTTGCGTTCAAGCGAATGATTTGATCAACGCTCCTGTAAGGCTTTATCGATTTCGTGTTGAAACTGGCAAACGTGCCATTACTTTGCCCCATTCCCACCAGTATCAGCAAGCGCGCTAAGACGGTTAGTAAAACTTAAGACTCGGAGGCAACATTCAACACTTAGCTATTGATGACACAGGGTTGAAGGTCTAGGCAAAGAAGAATGGTACGGATGGTAAACGCCGAGTTTGGCGAAAACTGAATATTGCCGTTGGCACACTCATACTCACGAAACTATTGCCGCTGAGCTTAGTTTAGCCAATGTGACTGATGCCGAAGTGTTTTAAAATTTGATCGAACAAACCCACCGGATAATCCATACGATTTCAAGAGATGGCGCCTATGATACGAGAGAGTGCAATGCCGTTTTCCGTGATGGTGCTGCCTATTTGGAATGAGGACAACCACGCAATTGTGCGGTGAGTTTTCAAAAGTTTTACGGCTGAAATTAAAAGTGGAAGAAACGTTAAGGTGACCATCACGGTTCTATTTTTTGAAACCGCGATGCATCGGATAAAACAGTTACACGGCGGCATTTTGAGCATGAGAATTTACAATGCTCAAGTTGGGGAAGTTTACGCCATGATCAAAGCGTTAAATAAACTTACTATGCAGGTATGCCTGAAACCATAGTATTTTGACGAATACTTAAACTTTTGAGGAGGCTTTGTTTGTTGGTTCGATTTAGGAAACAAAGACCCACAGATATGTAATATTCATGATTAGACAAAACAAAATAGTTAATAATATTTTCTGGAATATAGGAACGCAAGTACTTAATAATTTATTCCCATTGGTCATTACTCCTTATATGATATACACATTAGGAGCTAAATTATATGGTAGTATGATTGTGGCTTTGTCATTTTGGGGGCTTGCAAATCTTTTTATTCAATTTGGGTTTCAGGTTACAGCGTCAAAAAAACTGGCGAACAATAAGACTGATTATGTATTTGTACAAAAATACATTTCGATAATATATCAAGCTAAATTTTTACTTTCTCTTCTAAGTATACCCACGTTACTTTTATTTATGAATTTTTCAGGCTTGAATTCAAATATTTCCATGATGCTATATACGATTCCGTTTATTATCGGATCATTGCTTCAGCCCAACTGGATATATATAGGTATAGGTGAGTTTAAAAAGCAAGCAAAATTAACACTTTTTAGTAAAGTTATTTCTATTTCTTTGCTTATTGTTGTTTCTATTCTTGGTAGCGATATGCTTTTAATTTTGATGTATAGTTCAACTACTTTTATTACATCGCTTGTTTTACTATTCGGCATGAGAATGTATAAGCCTGCATATAGTGTAAAAAGTAAATTTAGAGATGTACTAGTTGAAATAAAGGATGGTAGTGAGATCTTTATTGCTTCCTTTTCAACAGGTGCCTTTATACAGCTAATTCCGATTGTTCTAGATTTCTACTTCGGGCCTGTATATGTAACAGTTTTAAATGTATGTGATGCAATAAGAAGGGTTTTATATCAAACTACGCAGTCAATATTTCAAGTCATATATCAAAATACAAATGCGCTTATAAATAGTTTGGATAAAAGCAAACCAAACCCGGCATTAAAAAAATCTGTTTTTTTTGTGTTTGTAATTTACTCTTTACTTGGAGTGTTAACTATAATCGCTCAACATTATTTAGAATCTTATTTTTCAAAAATCCCTTATTTTGATATCGATTTAGTATATTTGGTTTTGCTATCTGGTTTTACTAATATGCTTATGAATGCTTTAGGGGTGCAAGTTTTAATACCGTTAGGTTACAAAAGGTATTTAAGGAATAGTTTTATTTCATCATTCATAATTTCACTCCCATTTATGTTGATATTAATTAAGAATTTATCAGTAAATGGAGCGCTACTTTCAATGCTTTGTTTTGATGTTTTAGTTATTTTTATTCTAATATATAAGCATAAATTAGAGGGAGTTAGAAGTATAATTTAACTTTAAATTCATATTTCTTCTCGTGACAAATTAAATAAATTTTGGGACTTTTATGTTTTCTAATTATTTTAAAAATGATTTGTTTAACCCTCTTTTTATAGGTTTTTTTCTCTATTTTTCATCATTATCGTTAAGGCTCGTTTTTCCGGTGCCTTTTTTGGCTGTTGGTTCTCTTTTTGCTCTAATTATTTTTCTGTTTTTTAGTGTTAAAAGCTTAAGTAAAACTAAGTTGCTTATAGTTTTGTGTCTTTATGTTTTTGTTGTCGGAAGCTTTTTCTATTCAGATTTGTCTCCATATGGTATATCTAAATCTTTTTGGATGCTAAGTAGCTTCTTGTTATTGTTGTTAGTTTCAGTTCAGAAAACGAATAACTTGTTTTTAATAAAGTGTGCAATAGAAACAGTAAGTCTTATTTTTCTACCTATATTTTTATTTCATTTCATTTTATATATATTTTCCGACTTTAATGTTTTTAATAGATTTGATTTAAACGATGCTAATCCAATTATAATAGCACAAATATTTCTAGTTTTCTCAATAAGTCTTATAACCTCTCGAAAACGTAATTTATTTAGATTGGCTGCAGGTTTTAGCTACTTTATAATGGCGGTCATGACTGGTTCCAAAGGGCCAATTCTTGGTACCTTGGTCGGGATTGGATTATTGGTTGTTTTGACTTTTATTAACCCGAAGAAATTTATCTATCTGATTATGATGGTTATTGTCCTTACGTTACTATATATTGTTTTAGTAGCTAATATGCCAGATTCAGTTATTTCTGATTATATCTTTAATCGATATTTAGGTGAGTCGAGTGGTAATTCAGTTAATTCTAGATTGACATTATATTTTTCTACTTTCGACGCAATTGGCCGTCTAGATTTTTATCAGCTAATATTTGGTGCGGGAATCGGTTCTTTTAGCTTTTATTACACTGGGTTTGACGATGCTATATACCCCCATAATATATTTTTAGAATCTATACTCGAGTTGGGGTTCATATATACAACTATCTTTTTTGGGGCGTTAATTTATTTATTAATTAAAATTTATTTTAAGTTATATAGGTTTAAAAATAATAAGGATTTAGTCTTTATTTGGCTCTTTGGTTGTTTAGCTGTATCTACATCTATGTTCACCGGAGATCTAGGTACTAATTGGTTGGTTTATATGTTCATGGGAATGGCATTGAGTGGGGTTGGCTTTGTTAAAAAGTGATGTAGAGGTATTAGTGATCGTTCCTGTCGGATTATCTCGCGGCGTTGTTAATTCTCAGGTTTTAAATATAACCAAATTGTTTCCAAAAGATGTAAAAGTCAGGTTCTTCTCTATTCATGGTTCTGATCTGGTTGATTACTTTGATTACAAAGATTCTGCAGGTATAAAAGAATATATTAGTCATCATAACGTTAAAATGATTTACACTAGGTCTCAGTTTGATTTTTTAAAGATAAAATTTTACTCTAATAAATGTCCAAAAGTTTTTTATGACTTCAGAGGCGCTGTTTTTGCAGAATCTTTTTTAAGGAATTCATCAATAGTCAGAGCATTAGCCTTATTTTTATTAGATTTCTTTGTTTTTATGCGTGCAGATTTTATAGGAACAGTTTCAAATAACTTTTCAGAATGGTTAAAAAAGGTTTTTCTAAGTAATAAAGCTATTTCTGTTGTTCCATGTTGTATTAATGAAGTTGATTTTAATGTTTCTAATGAAATAGTTGGTAGTAAATTTGTGTATGTTGGTGGCTCATCAAAGTATCAGAATATTCCGAAAATGATTGAGTATTTAAATATATTGTCTTTAAGTCGTGATGTATCTCTAACGATTATATCGAATGATATGGATAAAATTAGGGTCGCTGTTGGACATTTAGTGAAGTTTAAAGTTGAATATTTATCACTGTCCCATGAAGAGGTGTTATCTGTTTTATCTGATTTTGATTTCGGCTTTATTCTTAGGGATAACCTTTTATTAAATAGAGTAGCTTCACCTATTAAATTGTTAGAGTATACCTCATGCGGTGTAATTCCGATAATGACTCCATATGTTGGGGATTACTCAAAGATAATACAAGAAAACAATTTGGGAGTGATCGTACATAATGACCTGAATTGGGGAATGATCGATGATATTGCTAAACAGCCTAATATTAGGTTTGAACTTAAGAAGTTTTCAGCGCAATACACATGGGGAAATTATAAAGATGTTATGTTTAATATCTTTAATACAATAAGATAGAAGGTTTCTATAATATCAATTTCTAAAGAAAATTTGAGGTTAAAATGTTCAACCCAGTTTGTTTTCAACGGTTTTCTCATTCTGTTTATAAGTTAAATATACCACTTGTTCCATCTTTAATTACATACTTTATTCGTTTTTTTTATTCTTGCTATTTTCCCTATAAGATCAAAGCAGGTAGTAACTTAGTTCTTGGGTATGGAGGTCTTTCGGTTGTCATTCATGAACGAACTGTAATTGGAGATAACTGCCATATAGACCAATCTGTAACCATAGGTGGAACTAGCAAAAAACACGGAGTACCAAGTTTAGGGAATGATGTTTATGTGGGTGCTGGGGCTAAAATTCTTGGACCTATCAAAATAGGTAATAATGTCGTTATTGGTGCAAACTCAGTTGTGTTAATGGATATTCCTGATAACTCACTAGTTGTAGGAATACCTGCTAGAATAGTTAAGTCAAATATTTTAAAATCAGAATACGTATAAAAATTATGAAATTATTACTTATTGGTCCGAGAGCTTCACTGGGTGAGGTTGGTGGTATAGTAGTGTTATTTGAAAACCTTTTGGTCAATTTGGATTCACGGGGAATAGCTTACGTAATTGCTGACTCCAATAGTTCAAATTATCCGAGCAAACTAATTATGTTTGTCAATGTTATAAAAAAAATATCTAAATTTAGAACATACGAACACATTAGTTTGCATGGAACGGCTAAAGACTATTTGTATTTTGGTCCAATAATTTTACTTTTAAAAATATTTTTTAAAAAAAAATATAGTCTTCGTAAGTTTGCGGGTAATTTTGATGAATTTTACGCCTCTTTGAATTTTATTAATCGTTATCTTATTCGTTTGCTTTTGAGATGTAGTAGCGTAAATTTTTTTGAAACATTAAGTTTAGTCGATGCATTCAAAAAGTTTAATGTCGAAACATATTGGTTTCCAAACGTCAGGCCTCTTCAAGAAGTTAGATCAATTCCTTACATAAATGGTGAAAAGTTTAAAGTCTTATATTTTTCACAGATTAGTAATGAAAAAGGTATTCTTGACTTAATTGAAGCAGTAAAACCCTTAGATAATGTACTATTAACAATTGCAGGACCTATTTCTGATAAAAATTTAAAGAATTTCGAAAGTCTATGCTCTAATAATGTGGAATACGTTGGTATGATTGGTAATAGTGAAGTATATAATTTCATTTCTAATCATCATTGTTTTGTTCTTCCGACTTTTTATCCTGGAGAAGGATATCCCGGAGCTATATTAGAAGCTTTTATGGTTGGACTGCCTGTGATTTCAACAAATTGGAGGCAGATTCCTGAGCTAGTTGGACAACACGGTATATTAGTTGAACCAAGATCGATAACACAATTGAGAAGTGCAATCGTTAGGGTTATGAGTAATCATTGTCATTTTAAACAATTATCTATTGAAAGGGCCTCAGCTTTTGAAGACAGCAAAAATACTAATATGTTTTTAAGTAAAATTAATATTACGAGTAATTATGAAGATTGATCTATCTAAAATAAAGGCAGTATATAACAGTCTACCAAAAGAGTTAAAGTATCCTTTGTTTCTAATTCCATTCTCAATTTTTTGTGGCAAGGTTTATAGAGAACAATACCGAGAATTAGAAAAACAATTAGAACTGTCTCATCTTGATGTGGAGGCAATCAGAAATGCAAGATTAATTGAGTATTTAAATAGCTCTATTCAACATACAAAATTTTATTCCG
Source organism: Shewanella sp. MSW (assembly GCF_007636515.1). Classification (NCBI taxonomy): domain Bacteria; kingdom Pseudomonadati; phylum Pseudomonadota; class Gammaproteobacteria; order Alteromonadales; family Shewanellaceae; genus Shewanella; species Shewanella sp. MSW. Next base: position 61,008 of record NZ_LVDR01000014.1, on the reverse strand, counting down.
ATGTTGCTAAAAAGTTAAAAATAACTAAAGTCGTCGATGTTGAACAGTTATTCGAATTTCCTATTTTAAGCAAAGAGGAAATTCAGGCAGACTTAGAGCTATTTTTAGACATACGGTATAAAAATAGAAGTTATCCAGTTACAACAGGTGGAACAACTGGTAGTCAAACTAAGCTTTTTTTAAGTAACAATTGTTATGCTTCTGAGTGGGCTTTTGTAAATCACTACTTATCAAAGAATGGTGTTAATGTAAATTCAAAAAGACTTTGTTTAAGGGGAGTTGGAGGAATTCAATCTAGTGAGTTACTTGGAAGTAATCCATTGTACAAAGAGTTACTTTTATCTCCGTTCCGTATGAATGAAGAGAGTATTTTAAAAAACATTAACTCCATACAGAAATTCAATCCCGAATGGATCCATGGCTACCCGTCTTCGGTTAGAGAGTTTGCCACTATCTTAGATAATCTGAATATTGAATTAAAAAGAATTAAGCATATTTTATTGGTATCAGAAAAGGCATATCCAGATCAAATCGAGGTAATTCAAAATGCGTTTAATGCGAATATACTTAGCTTTTACGGTATGACAGAAAGGGTAATATTTGCACCGTTGGAAGGTAATAAATACATACCTAACCAGTTGTATGGAGTTACCGAAGAACTAAATGGAGAGCTAGTTGGAACTGGCTTTATCAATTCAGCGACTAGACTAATACGATATAAAACTGGCGATATGGCAGAGGTTACCAAGAAAGGAAATTTTGTTGTTGAAATTAATGAGTTGACAGGACGCTGGGGTAAAGAATATTTAGTTGGGCACTCTGGAGTTAAGATTACGATGACAGCATTAAATACTCATTGTGATGCACTAAATAGGGTGAAAAAGTATCAATTCTACCAAAAAATCATTGGTTTTTGCGAACTTTTATTAGTAGTCGATTCAAGTTTTACATCTGAAGATAAGGATACGATTGGAGCGTTATTCCAAAACAAAGTTGGTGGTGAGCTCAGCATTTCTTGTAAAATAGTCAGTAAAATACCCCTAAGTAAACGTGGTAAACACCAATTTATAATATCAGAAGTAATGTAGTACTGCTTATTTGTAAGTTCTAATTTTGCTTTATGCTTTTAACTTACTTAATAATAAAGTTTAAAATTTGTATTTCACAGTGCATTAAAGCAGCTTTTATGAAAAATATATTTAATTTCTATTACACTCTTAAGCATCTTAAGCCCATTCAGCTATTTAATCGTTTTATAAGGTTAGTTTTTAAAGTTAAACCTCAAAAGTGCCCCAAGATTTTGATAGCGTCACCCAAAGCAAAGTGGGTATCCGTTGAACTATCGAAAAGCTCATATGTTGAAGGAGATATCTTTTCGTTTTTAAATCATCAAGGTGAAATTGGAAACTGGAACGATAATCAACAACAAAAATTGTGGTTATATAACCTGCATTATTTTGATGATTTAAATGCTGAAAACTCAAATAGTAGACAATATTTTCATTCTTTGCTTATTGAGCGATGGATCGCTAATAACCCACAATTAGTTGGCAATGGTTGGGAGCCTTATCCGTTGTCTCTAAGAATAGTAAACTGGATTAAATGGTTTTTATCTGGTAATCCTTGCAAGTCTACTTGGCAAGAAAGTTTATGGGAACAAGCTGCTGTACTAGAGCAAAGTTTAGAATACCACTTACTTGGTAATCACCTGTTAGCTAATGCTAAAGCATTGGTTTTTGCTGGTATCTATTTCGATGATGATGCTGCAAACCGTTGGTTAAATAAAGGTTTACGTATTTTAGATAGAGAGTTAAAGGAACAAATACTGGATGACGGTGGAAACTTCGAACTTTCACCTATGTATCACAATATCATTTTGACTGACATTTTGGATTTGATCAATCTTACTCGTACATATTCACACCCAATGTTGAAAGTACGGGAAACTGCATGGAAACAAACTATATATCGTATGTTGACTTGGATGCAGAAGATGACGCATCCAAACGGTGATCTAGCATTCTTTAATGATTCAGCAATTAACATAGCTCCTTCGGCTGAAAGAATTTGGAACTATGCAGATATGTTAGGGATATCTTATAAAAAGAAAAAGGAAGAAAATGTAACCTATTTAAAGAACACCGGTTATATCCACTTGGCCAACGGAAAGCAAACCTCAATTTTAGATGTGGCAAGAGTTGGCCCTGATTATATTCCCGGGCATGCACACGCAGATACGCTTTCTTTCGAATGGAATTATGAAAACCAACGAGTTCTCGTTAATAGCGGGACATCGGTATATGGGGTAAGCATTGAACGTTTACGCCAGCGTAAAACCGAATCACATAATACTGTAGTGGTAGATGAAGAAGATTCATCTGAAGTTTGGAGCGGTTTTAGGGTTGCTAGACGAGCTTATCCAAGTAAACCAATTATCAGTGAGGGTAATGATTCAATCTGTGTGGAGTGTTCGCATGATGGCTATATGCGCCTACGAGGTAAAGTTACACATAGTCGACAATGGGTTATGAATAATAGTGGCTTCTATGTTACGGATAAATTACTCGGAAAATTTAATTCTGCTCAGGCCCACTATCATTTTCATCCAGGTATGAAGCTCGAACACTCTAATGATAAGAGTGGACAGGTAAATTTGTACTCTCCTGATGGAGCTCAATTTAGGATAGAAGCTATTGGGGCTGATATTGAAATATGTGATAGCACGTGGCATCCCGAATTTGGGGTTTCTATTTCTAACAAAAAAATTGTTTTAAACTTTAAACAACCTGAAATCAAATTCGGTATTAATATAGTTAATAAATAGGCTTTACTGCTAAGTGTATAAAGCTAGGATCGTTTATGAGAATTTTAGTTCTTTCTTTTTATTATGCTCCGGATTTATGCGCTGGATCATTTCGTACTACATCATTGGTTAATCAGCTTAAGGAGATAAAAGGTGTACAATTGGAGGTTGTAACTACAATGCCTAATCGTTATGCTTCATTTGATGCTGCTGCTTTAGCTAAAGAATTCGATGGGAATGTTAAAATTCGGCGTATTCAGTTGCCACGTCATAAAAGTGGAATGCTGGATCAAATTAAATCATTTTTCGCCTATTATAAATCAGTTAAAAAGCTAGTTAGAAACGAAAGTTATGATATAGTGTTTGCAACTAGTTCTCGTTTGTTTACTGCTTTCTTGGGAGCCAGAATCGCTAAATCAAAAAAAATACCCCTATATTTAGATGTTAGAGATATTTTCGTTGATACAATTAAGTATTTGTTACCTTTGACGCTGGTAAAAGTAACTAAACCTTTTTTTAAACTTGTTGAAGATTACACATTTAAAAATGCAAGGCATATTAATTTAGTGTCTAAAGGTTTTGAAACATATTTTAAGTCTAGATTTCGTTACCCTACTTATTCATGGTTCACAAACGGTATCGATAAAGAGTTTTTAGAGATTGATAAATCGCGCATAAAAGTAACAACAAACAAAGTTAATATTCTTTATGCTGGAAATTGTGGTGAAGGGCAAGGATTGCACCATATTATTCCAGCACTAGCAGAGAGTCTTTCTTCGAAATATCAAATAACCATAATAGGTGATGGGGGCAGACATTCTCTGCTCAGAGATAGTGTTGTCGGAATGTCTAATGTTATATTACTTCCTCCTGTTAAACGTCATGAATTGGTTGAAAAGTATTTGGCAGCAGATATTTTGTTTTTACACCTTAATGACTATCCCGCGTTTGAAAAAGTACTGCCTTCTAAAATTTTTGAATATGCAGCGACGGGAAAGCCTATTTTGGCGGGTGTTTCTGGGTATGCCGCTGAGTTTATTAAGTCGGAAGTTTCAAATGCAGAAGTTTTTTATCCAGGAGATAGTCAAGGTGCACTTGAAGCATTGGGGAAGTTGAAATTTGAACATACAGATAGAAGCGCTTTTGTTAGTAAATATACGCGAGCTAAGATAATGAAAGATATGAGTGATTCCATTGTTTCGTTAGGTGGTTTATGATGGAAAAAATTTTAATTACGGGATACTCAGGTTTTGTTGGTCGTCACTTATTAAATACTCTAAGTTCTCCGTATCGCATCAATCTGCTAGGACGTAGTAACGTATCTGAATGCTATGACCACTTAAATGCAAATATTGATTCCAAGTCTGATTATTCTTCTATATTGGAGCAAGTTGGTGTTGTTGTGCATGTAGCTGCTCGTGTTCATGTCATGAATGATATATCTTTAGACCCTTTAAGGGAGTTTAGGGAGGTTAACACTGCGGGAACGATGAATCTAGCTCGACAAGCCGTTAAGGCTGGAGTTAAGCGATTTATCTTTGTCAGTTCGATTAAGGTTAATGGTGAGTCAACCGAGATTGGTAAACCTTTTACTGAGAATGATTACAGATGTCCACAAGACTTTTATGGTCAATCTAAAGCTGAAGCTGAATTGCAATTGTTAGAGTTAGCTAAACAAACTGGATTAGAAGTAGTCATTATTCGACCTACATTAGTCTATGGTCCAGGTGTTAAGGCTAATTTTGCTTCACTATTACACTTGGTTTCAAAAGGTTTACCATTGCCTTTCGGCAGTGTTAAGGATAATAAGCGTAGCCTGGTTTCTGTACACAATCTTGTCGATCTTATTGTTACCTGTATTGATCATCCCAAAGCTGCGAATCAGGTATTTTTGGTTTCCGATGACCATGATATTTCTACAGCTGAAATGGTAAAGCATATGTCTCAAGCACTAGGGAAATCTTGTCGATTATTTTCCGTCCCTTTGTGGTGTTATCGTTTAGTGGGTAAGTTAACAGGGAAAATGGATGTTGTTGATAGACTTATAGGCTCATTGCAAGTTGACATCACCCATACTAAGAAAACGCTGGGATGGACACCACCACAAACGCTTGAACACGGTTTCAAAGAAGCTGCAGAAGCTTTTCTCCGCAAAAAAAATATATAGAGTATTCATATGATTCGTCTAATTGATTTCTTGGCTGCTTTCTTTGGTTTGATGATACTTTGGCCTGTATTACTGATTATAACTATCATTGGCATGTTCGATACAGGTTCTCCAATTTTTGTGCAGACGCGTGTTGGTAAAAAAAAGAAGCCTTTTAAGCTCATCAAGTTTCGTACAATGTCGGTTGAAACTAAGTCAGTTGCTAGTCATCTTGCTAGTAATGCATCAATTACTAAGCTGGGTGCCTTTCTGCGTAAGACAAAAATCGATGAATTGCCCCAGTTGATTAACGTTGTTAAAGGTGAAATGAGTTTAGTGGGACCACGTCCTAACTTGTTTAATCAAGAAGATTTAATAAAAGAGCGAGATGCACAAGGTGTGTATGATGTTTTACCCGGTATAACAGGTTTGGCCCAAGTGCAAAACATCGATATGTCGACACCTAAGTTATTGGCTGAAACAGATAAAAAGATGATCGATACCTTAAATGTTAAAAACTATTTCAAGTATATATTGATGACAGTGACAGGTAGTGGTAGCGGTGATGCGGTAAAATAGGGTTCTCTAAAAATAGCACTCTCTATTTGAAGATACACTGTATTACCTTGTTTTAGCTACAATAACGCCGATTCAAGTCATCTCATCTTACTAGCAAAGCGCGACTTAGTGTATCACGGGAGATTTTTAGTTTGTTAAGCCAAGCTTGATAGCTCTTAGGTATCGTGTTTTCCAAGAGGGAGTTGTTCCTTACTACTTTGAGTATGGAGCCTTTCTTAACTTATTTACGTATCAAGTGCCGATGCTTACCCCTATGGCATGATTGATGTGATAATATGAGTACTTTGGCTATTGTTGTCGAGTCACATACTTTAAGATTGTAATACATTATGAACTTAAATTTTTTGGAGCGAAAAATGGATTTTTTGCAAAGCTTGTTTGGTTTGAAACGCACGCATAAACGTGTGGTTAGTCTTATCATTGATGCTTTATTTCTCAGTTTCGCATTTTGGTCTGCATTGCTAGTGCGCATCGATGACATTGCAGTTCTGGCCAACGGCCGCTATTGGCTGCTACTTTCTATGGTTGTCCCTTTGAGCTTAGTGGGTTTTGCGAAGCTAGGGTTATATCGAGCGGTATTGCGCTACATGGGGCTGCAGGCTCTTACGGCCATTGGGTTCGGCGTGATGATTTCAACCATCATGTTGGTCCTTTTTGCGTTTTATGTTGATGCACAATTGCCGCGAACAGTACCTGTGATTTATGCGGCATTTTCATTGGTATTTATTGGTGGCTCCAGGGCAATTGTTCGCTCTCTGGTGGGGGCTGGCATGAAGCGTGTCGGGGAACCTGTCATTATCTATGGCGCGGGTGTCAGTGGCAGACAGTTGTTAACTGCACTTTCGCAAAGCCATGAATACTATCCTTTTGCGTTTGTCGATGATGATGAAACACTGCACGGTACTGTGATTCAGGGAGTACATGTTCATTCACCTTCAATCATTCGGATGTTAATCAAGCAAAAAGCGGCCACTAAGATATTGCTAGCCATTCCCAGTGCACCTCGCTCTCGTCGTCAGGCGATTTTGGAGCAGTTAGAAACGCTGGCTGTACAGGTGCTTACTTTGCCTGCTATGGCTGATCTCGTCAGCGGTAATAAGCTTTATAGCGATATTAAAGAAGTTGAAATTGATGATTTGCTCGGGCGTGATTGTGTTGCGCCCAGAGCCGATCTGTTGGCGGCTAATATTCGTGACAAAGTTGTTATGGTTACGGGGGCCGGGGGCTCTATCGGTTCTGAGTTATGTAGACAGATCCTAAAGCAGTCGCCTAAAAAATTGGTGTTGTTTGAGTTGTCTGAGTTTGGCTTGTATTCCATCGACCGCGAACTTAAAGCCATAGCGAAAGAGTTATCTCTTGATGTACAGATCTATCCCATGATGGGGTCAGTACAGCGGGAGAATCGTGTTCAGGCGGTAATGGAAGCGTTTGAGGTTCAAACTGTTTATCACGCAGCAGCCTACAAGCATGTACCACTTGTTGAGCACAACGTTGTAGAAGGTGTGCGTAACAACGTGTTCGGCACTTTGTTTACTGCGCGCGCTGCTATTGCAGCTAACGTTGAAACATTTGTGCTGGTCAGTACTGATAAAGCTGTTAGGCCCACCAATGTGATGGGGACCACTAAGCGTATGGCTGAATTAGTCCTCCAAGCATTAGCGGATAAAGGAAGTGCTACCCGTTTTTGTATGGTTCGATTTGGTAATGTTCTGGGCTCTTCCGGGTCCGTTGTGCCGCTATTCAGAAAACAGATAGCAAACGGTGGCCCTGTTACAGTAACTCATCCAGAAATTACCCGCTTCTTTATGACCATACCTGAAGCTTCTCAGTTGGTTATTCAAGCCGGTGCTATGGGCAAAGGCGGGGACGTCTTTGTGTTAGATATGGGCAAGTCAGTCAAGATTGTTGATTTGGCAACCAAGATGATTCGTCTAAGTGGCTTTGAAGTCAAAGATGATAAGCATCCTGACGGTGATATTGCCATTGAGTTTTCGGGGCTACGACCAGGTGAGAAGCTCTATGAAGAGTTGCTGATTGGAGATGATGTGACCGGCACTGAGCATGAGCGGATTATGACGGCCAATGAAGTCTTTTTAAAATGGTCGGAACTCGAAGTGATCTTGGCGCGTTTAGACAAAGCGTGTCATGAGTTCCAGCATGAAAAGATAAGGGACATTCTTCTTTCTACACCAACAGGCTTTAGTCCGACAGATGGTATTTGTGATTTAGTCTGGCTGCAGAAAAATCATGGTAGTAAGAACAATGGCCGTAAGGACAAAAAAGTCATTCCTCTGGTTTCTTAATTTATCTCTTAGTCTAATGAAACTCCTCTTTATTTGAGGAGTTTCCTTTTCGAGTATTTTCTATGAAAGTTGTTATTCCCGTAGCGGGACTTGGTACCCGTATGCTTCCTGCGACTAAGGCTATCCCGAAAGAGATGTTGCCGCTTGTTGATAAACCGCTTATTCAATACATAGTGAATGAGTGTGTTGCTGCTGGTGTGAAAGAGATTGTGCTGGTGACTCATGCCAGTAAAAATGCGATCGAAAACCATTTTGACACCTCATATGAGCTTGAGTCGACGCTTGAGAAGCGGGTAAAGCGTCAGTTGCTCGATGAAGTACAATCAATTTGCCCTAAAGACGTGACTATTATGCATGTACGTCAGGGCGAGGCTAAGGGACTCGGTCATGCGGTGCTTTGCGCAAAACCTTGTATAGGCAACAGTCCTTTTGCGGTTGTGTTACCTGATGTGATTTTGGATGAGTATAGCGCCGATCAGAGCTCCGAAAATCTGGCGGCGATGATCAAACGCTATAAAGTGGCTCAAGCTAGCCAAATCATGGTGGCTCCAGTACCTCAAGATGAAGTGAACAAGTACGGTATTGCTGATTGTGGTGGGGTAGACATTGCACCTGGAGAGTCATCAATTATTAAGGCGATGGTTGAGAAGCCTGCAGTTGATGAAGCACCATCAAACTTAGCTGTTGTTGGTCGTTATGTTTTGTCAGAAAAAATCTGGGATTTACTGGCTAAAACCCCCGCTGGTGCAGGTGATGAGATCCAATTAACAGACGCTATCGACATGTTGATTGAATCAGACACAGTCGAAGCCTTCAATATGACAGGTAAGTCTCATGACTGTGGTGATAAGCTTGGTTATATGACAGCGTTTGTCGAATACGGTCTGCGTAATGAAAAGCTGGGTAAAGAGTTTCGTCAGCAACTATTGAATTTGCTAGCACAATAGACTTTACTTTTACTTCAAGTGAATGCCCACTTTTTCTTAAAGTGGGCATTTTCGTTTTTAGTGGGTCAGGTTCCATGAGTGTTGCGAAATTGCCTATAATTTATCACTCAGTCACAGCTATTTAGCATGGCTAAACTCATCAAATTTGGTAGTGAAAAATGAAGATACTGGTCACTGGTGGGGCTGGATTCATTGGCTCTGCAGTTGTTCGTCATATTATCAACCATACTCAAGATAGCGTAATTAATGTCGACAAGTTAACTTATGCAGGCAATCTCGAGTCTCTTGTTAGTGTAGAGAAAGATAAACGATACGCTTTTGAGCAAGTTGATATCTGTGACCGAGCAGAATTAGACAGAGTGTTTGATGAGCATAAGCCTGATGCAGTTATGCACTTGGCAGCAGAGTCTCATGTAGATCGCTCAATAACAGCTTCTGCTGATTTTATTCAAACAAACATAGTTGGTACTTACACCCTCCTAGAAGCGACTCGTGCATATTGGCACGAGCTATCTGATGATAAGAAGAGCGTTTTTCGTTTTCATCATATTTCTACCGATGAGGTTTATGGTGACTTACCGCATCCAGATGAAGTGCAAAGCTCGGAAGAGTTAACACTATTTACTGAAGCTACCCCATATGCTCCGAGTAGTCCGTATTCGGCATCGAAAGCATCCAGTGATCATCTCGTTCGCGCTTGGTTGCGTACCTATGGTTTGCCAACAATAGTGACCAACTGCTCAAATAATTATGGCCCTTTCCAATTTCCTGAAAAACTGATCCCACTTGTGATTTTAAATGCGGTGGAAGGCAAGCCTTTGCCTGTTTACGGCAAAGGTGATCAAATTCGTGATTGGTTATATGTAGAAGACCACGCTCGCGCTTTGTATAAAGTTGTGACAGAAGGAAAAGTCGGTGAAACTTATAATATTGGTGGGCACAACGAAAAGCAAAATTTGGAGGTGGTAAAAACAATATGTGCCATTTTAGACGAATTGATGCCTAAAGCTACGCCGTATGCGGAACAAATCACTTATGTGGCAGATCGTCCAGGTCACGACCGTCGCTATGCCATCGATGCTACCAAAATGAGCAAAGAGTTAAATTGGGCCCCTGATGAGACCTTTGAAACTGGGTTGCGGAAAACCGTGCAATGGTATCTTAACAATCAGGCTTGGAGTCAGCGAGTTCAGGACGGCTCTTATCAAAGACAGCGCTTAGGTTTAATTTGTAACCTAAATAAAGGTGGAAATTAATGAAGGGGATTGTTTTAGCCGGTGGTTCAGGTACAAGGTTATATCCATTGACTAGAGGTGTATCTAAGCAGCTATTGCCGGTTTATAATAAGCCAATGATTTACTATCCGTTATCAACGCTAATGCTGGCGGGTATTCGTGATATTTTGATCATTACCACGCCTGAAGATAGCGGAAGTTTTAAGCGGCTATTAGGCAATGGTCGCGACTACGGCATTCGTCTTGAGTATGCAATCCAAGAAAGTCCTGATGGTTTAGCACAAGCTTTTATAATTGGTGAAGATTTTATCGGTGATGATAGTTGCTGTTTAGTTTTAGGTGACAATATTTTTTACGGTCAATCCTTTACCAAGACTCTGTTAAATGCGGCTAGTCGAGAGCATGGTGCGACTATATTTGGTTACCAGGTTAAAGATCCGGAGCGTTATGGAGTCGTGGAGTTTGATAACAACATGCGCGCTGTTTCAATAGAAGAAAAACCGCGTAATCCTAAATCTGACTATGCTGTGACAGGTTTATATTTCTACGATAATCGTGTTGTTGAGTTTGCCAAACAGGTGAAACCTTCTGGGCGGGGAGAGTTAGAAATTACCACTCTCAATGAGATGTATCTCAATGATGGCGCTTTGAATGTTGAGCTATTAGGCCGTGGTTTTGCGTGGTTAGACACTGGAACACATGAAAGTTTACTCGAAGCAGCTTCATTTGTTCAAACGATAGAGCATGTACAAGGCTTGAAGGTTGCGTGTTTAGAAGAGATTGCATTTCAACAAGGCTGGTTAAATAAACAAGATCTATTAAGGATTGTAAAACCTATGATGAATAGTGATTATGGCCAGTATTTGCATAAGCTATGCCTGAAAGTTAATTAGTAGGTCAGGATAAAGCGTTGTTGCCTTGGACTGTGTTCGAAATACTGTGTCAGATCAATATTCATCCACTGATGTAGGTTTTGGTAGTCGATAGTTCAGATTATTTAAATAGAGAAGAGCGCCAAATTTGGCGCTCTTCTTTTATCGGGGATAGTCCTGTATTCGGAGGGACTACCGGACTACCGGAGAGATTGATTTGGTAATCAACACTCGACGATATTAACTGCCAGGCCGCCTTTGGCGGTTTCCTTGTACTTGCTGCGCATATCTTTGCCGGTATCCATCATGGTCTTGATCACCTTATCCAGGGAAACCTTGTGATTACCATCGCCGCGCAGTGCCATGCGTGAGGCGTTGATGGCCTTGACAGCGCCCATGGCGTTTCGTTCGATACAGGGAACCTGCACCAGGCCGCCGACAGGATCGCAGGTCAACCCCAGATTGTGTTCCATACCGATTTCTGCCGCGTTTTCAACATGCTCGACCGTACCACCCATGATTTCGGTCAGTGCGGCGGCGGCCATGGAGCAAGCCACGCCGACTTCGCCCTGACAGCCAACCTCGGCTCCGGAAATGGAGGCGTTTTTCTTGTACAGAATCCCTATGGCTGCCGCCGTCAACAGAAAACGGCAACAGACATCTTCATCCACTTCCTGAACAAAGGTGTCGTAGTAGCAGAGCACGGCGGGGATGATACCGGCGGCGCCATTGGTGGGCGCCGTTACCACACGATCGCCGGCAGCATTTTGCTCATTCACAGACAGGGCAAACAAGTCCACCCAATCCATGGCATTGAGGGGATCGATATTGTTGCGGCCTTCGGCCTTGAGGCGGCGATGCAGCGCCGGGGCGCGGCGGCGTAGTTTAAGGCCACCGGGCAAAATGCCTTCTTTCTGATAGCCTTTTTCGACGCAGGCTTTCATGGTTTGCCAGATATGCCACAGTTTGGCTTTGACTTCACTCTCGGGGGCTATGCTGAGCTCATTGGCCATCATTAATGAAGAGATGCTCAGGCCATTTTCGCTGCACAGTTCCAACAGCTCGCTGGCGGTATTGAAATCGTAAGGCGCCTGGGCGATGGGAGTCGCCGGAGAAGCGTTACGCTGCTGAATTTCATCTTCATTGAGAATAAAACCGCCGCCGACCGAGTAGTAAGTGCGTTGATACAAACACTCTCCGGCCTTGAGGGCGTAGAGTGTCATGGCGTTGGCGTGTGCCGGCAGTGTCTTGCGCCTGTGGTAGGTGATACCATCTTCGCGGGTAAACTTAACCTTACGGCCATCGCTGAGCGTCAGTGTCTGGCTGTCGGCTACTTCTGCCAGAATCGCCTCTATGCTGTCGGTATCGACGGTTTCCGGATCTTCCCCCATCAATCCCAGAATCACTGCCTTGCCGGTACCGTGGCCCTTGCCCGTTTGTCCAAGAGAGCCAAAAAGTTCTGCCTGCAGTTCGTCGACCTGTCCAAGTAAGTCATCTGCAGCCAGTTGTTCGATAAAGATTTTGCCCGCTTTCATCGGACCCACGGTATGGGAACTGGAAGGCCCTATACCTATCTTGAACATATCGAATACGCTAATCATTTGGTTAACCCTGTTGCTGTTTCGTTGTTATTTTAGTCATTGGGAGGCGCATTGCTCGCGCATGCGCAGGTTTCGGAGTAACCTTGACCCAAGTTACTCTGCCCATGGGCAAGTATCCCATACTTTTGGCCTGGAATATCATTAGTTATTCTTATTAAGCTAAGGTTGCATTAGCCTTGCTAACAAAGGGATTGACCCTGGTTGCGCTTTCCTTGCTGCCATACCTGTATCGGGGCTAACACCATTTCGTACCTTTTTCAGTCGCTTTCATGCGCGGTACCCTGTTGGAGATGTTTATGAGTCACTTAATGCTGGATCTTGCCTCTGTCGAGTTGACCCAAGAGGAGGCGTCTGTCCTGCAACATCCGGCCGTTGGCGGCCTAATTCTTTTCAGCCGTAATTACCAAGACAGAGAGCAACTGATAGCCCTGATCCGCGCGGTTCGTCGGGTGCGTCCCGAACTGCTAATTGCTGTCGATCATGAAGGGGGCAGGGTACAGCGTTTTCGCAAGGGATTTACCCAAATCCCAGCCATGGGCGATATATTGCCGGCCGCCGCAGGCTCGCTTCAGCTGGCGTCAACCTGGGCCAAAGAGCTGGGCTTTTTGATGGCCGTCGAGCTATTGGCCTGCGACATAGATTTAAGCTTTGCCCCTGTGCTCGATCTCAATGGCATCAGTCAGGTGATAGGCACCCGCAGTTTCGCCTCAAAACCCGAGCAGGTCACCGCGCTGGCAGCAGCCTTTATTGAAGGCATGACTGAGGCCGGTATGGCCGCAGTGGGTAAACATTTTCCCGGCCACGGCAGCGTCGAGGCCGACTCCCATATTGCCCAGCCGGTCGACCCGCGCAGCTATCAAGAGATTGCCGAGTGTGACATGCAGCCTTTTTCACAGCTGATCGCCAAAGAGATGCTCCAAGGCATTATGCCGGCTCATGTGATTTATCCCGAAGTAGACCCAAACCCCGCCGGATTTTCATCTTTTTGGCTCCAGCAGGAGCTGCGCGGCAAACTGGCCTTTAATGGAGTGATTTTCTCGGACGATCTCGGCATGAAAGGGGCGGCGGTAGCAGGAGACTATCAGGCCAGGGCCAGAGCGGCACTGGAAGCCGGTTGTAACATGGTATTGGTATGCAATGACCCTGAGGGCGCCAGAAGCCTTCTGGGAGACTTCCCTTGGCCCGAGGGCAATCCTTTTCCGGCTGCGACATTGAGGGCAGACCCTGCTAAGGTGATGCAAGCATTGCAGGATGAAGCGCGCTGGGAGCGAGCCCGCGAGCTGGCGGCAAGGATTTCATCCACAAAAAATTGATTTGGCACAATATAGGCGCAACCTAACTTGGTTAGTTTGAAACCTGTATAACCATGACTGGAATGAGACTTGAGGAAACAAAATGATTTTGTATTTTCACGGATTTGATGCCACCAGCCCGGGTAATCATGAAAAAGTCAGGCAGTTACAGTTTATTGATGATGATGTGCGTCTCATCAGCTACAGCACCCAGCATCCCAGACACGATATGCAGCATCTGCTGAATGAGGTCAGTAAGCAGCTTAAACTCACTGACGATCCCAAGCCATTGATCATAGGTGTGGGGCTGGGGGCCTATTGGGCCGAACGAATTGCTTTCCTGTCCGGGCTCAAGGCGATATTGGTCAACCCCAATCTTTGGCCGGAGGAAAACATGCCCGGCAAGATAGACAGGCCGGAAGAGTACGCCGATATTGCCAGCAAGTGCGTGACCGATTTTCGCAGCAAGAACCGTAACCGCGCCCTGTGCCTGCTGTCGACCGAGGATGAGGTCTTGGACAGCACCCGCAGCCATGCCTTGCTAAGCCGCTATTATGAAGTGATTTGGGACAAACAGCAGAGTCATAAGTTTGCCTCGCTGGCGAGCCATTTGACTCAGATTAAAGCCTTCAAGCAGAATGAGGGTGTAGAGCGCGTCGGTTAAACCCTCTTTTGTGCGGTAAAATAAGCCCTTTTTGTGATCGATGTCACGAGAGGGGTTTCGGGTTGTTGTTCTGTATGTTGCGCTGGTTGCATCGGGCCTTTAGCTGTGTAAAGTTACGTTTTATGGTGGTTTTGATACAAAGTGTTACGCTTTGTGGTTGCAAAATTACCGGACATTTTGCGTATGTCGCCCGATGCAGCTAACACTCTTTTGTTAGCTGTTTTTTTGCTTTTTTGTTAATCAACTGCTTGATTTATAAGCATAGCAAGATAATGAAGCCACAAGGAGACGCCCATGAAGCGGGTGCTGCTGACTGTGAAAGGCAAGGTGCAGGGAGTCTGTTTCAGACGTTTTACCCAGCAAAAGGCTCAGTCACTGGGGGTGACGGGGTATGTGCGCAACAAAGAAGATGGTTCGGTTGAAGTGTTGGCGCAGGGGGCTTATCCGGCCGTCGATCACTTAATAACCTGGTGCGAACAGGGGCCACCTCAGGCGCGGGTTGATAGTGTCTATGTGGAAGAAGACGAGGCAGATGAGATCTACCTCGACTTCTCTATCAGTCACTGATCAGAGCTCTTCGCCACTATCGGCTTGAGTTTGGCTACCTGGCTGGGTCATACGCCTTACCTGTAGGATCATCCCCATTCTGGGATGATCGAAGTAGTGTATTTCCCCGCTGCGAATACGGCGATTTTGCTCCATGGGAATGCTGTAAAGAAAGGGAGTTTGCAGCTCAGGCTCACCTTCCTGGGTGGCCAGAGATTTATAGCCGGCTTCCCTGAGGTTAAAGCGGGTTTCCACATAGAGATAATGGCTGAGATAGATATTCAAAAGCCCATCAAGCTCCCACACAGCCTTGGGCGTTTGCGGCACCATCAAGCTGCCAAGCGCTGCATATTCCTCACTGCCCATTTGAGTTGGTTCACTCAGGCCATTGTCCAATGCTTGCTCAGGCAGTTTTTCTTCAGATAAGTCTTCTGATAAACCATTCAAAGATGAGTTCGAAGCCGTGTCCAACTGGCTCTGGGGCAAGCCTGAAAGCTTGAAGTCCGAGCCAAAGTTACGGCCACCAAAGAGATGCAGTGCCTCGGCTCTGTGGCGGGGTTTCATCTGTTGCTGCCAGGTGAGATGCAAAAGCCCTTTCAAACCGCGTTGCCGCTTGAGGGCATTGATAACACCGCCAAATTGGGCCCGACTTTCACTGAGCAGCAAAGCGCCGGGTTGGGCGGCTGTGCTGCTGTCTCTGGGGCTGATATTCACAGGCAACTGCTTGGGCATACGGATTTCCGCTTGCTGCTGTTGGCAAGGCAAAGCGGCGGCATCCGCTTGAGTCGTGTTATCGGCCTGGGCCAGAGATATCACTTGGCCTGCCTGAAGGGGGCGGCCGCGCTGGAAGTCAAAGGCATCTTTATTGAGAGCCTTATCTGCTGCGCTGTTTGCAGATTGAGATTGCCATTGCGGATCACAGTCTCCCACAGCCATGCTGCCTGAGCTGATTTGGGTGGCGACCTGGGGAGTGATCAAGTCTATGGTCTTGTTCAGCGTGAGCTCCAGCGGCGTATCCGGCCACTTTTCCGTGCTTGGCCCGGGGCGCTCAAACAGGTATACCTCGACTTCGTACCAAGGATATTGTGCCGCCTGCAATACAGGCGAAAGTGTCAGCCCCAGAGCCAGGGTTGCCAGCATATTTCGATACACTATTTTTCTCCCACAGTGTGTTGTGCCAGTTGTTGCAGCAGTAGACCCACCATCTCCAGGCGTTCTTTACTGCTTTCGGCCGCCAGGGTGAACTTTAACTTATTCGGTCCATCCATTCGATAGATTTGTGGCTGGGATTGCAACAGGCCGATGATAAAGCCGGGATCGATAATATGATCGTCACTGAACTCGACACTGCCGCCGCGGGCGTGAAAATCGAGTTTTTTCAGCCCGAGCGCGGTGGCCTGATGCTTGTACAGTGTCAGTTGCATCAGGTTTCGGGTGGCTTCAGGCAACAAACCGAAACGGTCAATCAGTTCCACCTTGAGCTCATCCAGCGCCGCTTCCGTAGTGCAGTTGGCTATCCGTTTGTAGAGCGACAGGCGAATATTGACATCGCCCACATAGTCTTCCGGCAACAGCGCCGGGATCCTCAGCTCGATTTCACACTGCTGGTTGAGCATCTGCGCCAGGGATGGCTCCTTGCCCTGTTTCAGCGCCTTGACCGCCGACTCCAGCATCTCCATATAGAGGCTGAAGCCTATCTTGGAGATGTGGCCACTCTGTTCATCCCCCAGCAATTCACCGGCGCCGCGGATCTCCAGATCCTGAGTCGCCAGCATAAAGCCGGCGCCGAGATCCTCCAGGGCGTCAATCGCTTCCAGGCGCTTGCGGGCATCTGAGGTCATGCGTTTCGGATGCGGGGTCATCAGATAGGCATAAGCCTGGTGATGGGAGCGGCCAACCCGGCCCCTGAGCTGATGCAGCTGCGCCAATCCGAAGGTGTCGGCCCGTTCTATGATGATGGTGTTGGCGCTCGGCACATCGATACCGGTTTCAATAATGGTGGTACACACCAACACGTTGTAGCGTCTGTGGTAGAAATCGGACATTACCCGCTCCAGCTCGCGCTCACGCATCTGGCCGTGGGCCACTACCACTCTGGCATCGGGCAACAGCTCGCGCAGCTCCTCGGCGCGTTTCTCTATGCTCTCCACATTGTTGTGCAGGTAATAGACCTGGCCGCCGCGGAGGATCTCCCGCTCTATGGCCTCACGGACACTGGCCTTGTCGTATTCGCGCACGAAGGTTTTCACCGCCAGGCGTTTGGCCGGCGGGGTGGCGATAATCGACAGATCCCGCATGCCGGACATGGCCATATTCAGGGTGCGGGGAATTGGGGTCGCCGTCAGGGTGAGAATGTCCACATTGGCCCTGAGCGCCTTGATCTTCTCTTTCTGCCGTACCCCGAACCTGTGCTCCTCATCTATGATAAGCAGGCCGAGGGCGTCAAATTTTACCTCGCTGTTGAGCAGCTTATGGGTGCCGATAACAATATCCACCTTGCCGTTTGCCAGGTCGGCAATCACCTGTTGCTGCTCTTTGGCGGTGCGAAAACGGGACATGACTTCAATCTGCACCGGCCAGTCGGCGAACCTGTCCTTGAAGTTTTCATAGTGCTGCTGAGCCAGCAGAGTCGTGGGCACCAACACCACCACCTGCTTGCCGGCGTTGACGGCAACAAAGGCGGCGCGCATGGCCACTTCTGTCTTGCCAAAGCCCACGTCACCACAGATCAGACGGTCCATAGCCACCGGTGACTGCATATCGGCGAGAACGGCTGCGATGGAAGTTTCCTGATCCACTGTCTCTTCGAACGGGAAACCCTGGGCGAACAGGGCGTATTCGGCCTCATCCAGTTCACAGGCCTCGCCGGGGCGGGCCTGACGGCGAGCGTAAACATCCAGCAGCTCGGCGGCCACATCGCGAATGCGCTCTATCGCCTTCTTCTTGGCCTTGGCCCAGCTCTCGTTGCCCAACTTGTTGAGGTTGGGGGATTCATCCGGCGCCACTGCGTAGCGGCTGATGAGGTGCAGCGATGACACAGGCACATAGAGTTTGTCGCCACCGGCATATTCCAGCTTGAGGTATTCGGCCACCACGCCGCCGGTATCCAGGGTTTCCAGCCCCTGATAGAGGGCGACCCCGTGTTCCAGGTGCACTATGGGTTGGCCGACCTTGAGCTCGGCGAGGTTTTTAATCAGGGCATCGCTGCTGATCTGCCGCTGTTTTTCCCGTCGTCTCTGCTGGGAGATCCGCTGACCGAAGAGTTCGGTCTCGCAAATAATGCTCAGCTTGGGCTCATGGAGTACGCAGCCCTTGGCAAGGGGTGAGACGATTAACCCCAGCTGTGCATCCGAGTCGATAAACGCCTTGAGATGCGGGAACAGTACCGGGCGCAACTCTATCTTGGCCAGCAGCTCCATCAGCGCCTCGCGGCGGCCTTCGGATTCGGCGCTCAGCAGGACTCTGCCTGCCGAGGTGATATAGTCGGCCAATGCCTGCAAGGGCTGCTTCAGCTTATGGTTGACCGAGATATCCGGCAGCGCGCTTACTGCAGCCAATTGCTGCTGTTTTTGGGCATCTACCTGGCTCAGTTGCAGTCTTGGCCAGCGCTTGAAGGCGGCAAACAGCTGCTCGGTCAACAGATATAGGTCTGCCGGGGCCAGCAAGGGCCGCAGCGGATCGACCCGCCTGTCTTCATAGCGATTGCGCACCTGAGTCAGATGTGCGTCGGCGGCCTGCTGCAGGTCGCCCAGCGTCAGCAGTTGCACATCGCCGGCAAAATAGTCGAATAGGGTCGCGGTTTCGTCAAAGAACAAGGGCAGGTAGTTTTCGATACCGGCGGGCATCAAATGGCGACTCACCTGCTGATAGATGGACTCGGGCTCTTTAACCAATACTTCAAAATAGCGCCGATAACGCTGGCGGAAGCCTTCTATGGCCCGTTCATCAGTGGGGAACTCCTTGGCCGGCAGCATTCGTACCTGCGACAGGGGTTCCTTGGATAGCTGGGTTTCAGGATCGAAATGGCGAATCGATTCCACTTCATCATCGAACAGTTCAATTCGCAGCGGCTCGGCTGAGCCCATGGGAAAGATATCCAGTATCGAGCCGCGAATGGCAAATTCGCCATGTTCATAAACCTGGCCGACCAGATGATAACCGGCGCTGACCAAGTGCTCGCGCATCTGTTGCAGGCTGTAGTTGTCGCCCTTATTCAGCAACATCACATTGGCCGACAGGAAAGACTTGGGCGGCAGTCGTACCATCAGGGTGTTGATGGGCACTATTACCAGGGCACGCTTGGCACTCGGCAATCTTGACAGGGTTTCCAGCCGCTGGGAGATCAGATCCTGATGCGGCGAAAAGCTGTCGTAGGGCAGGGTCTCCCGGTCGGGAAACAACCACACGGGCAGGGCATCACCCAAAAGGTATTTGAGTTCGGCTTCCAGTGTCAGGGCGGTTGGCGTATCCGCTGTTACCAACAGGCTGACACCTTGATGTTGGCGGGCGAGGTTGGCCAAGGTCAGCGCGCGCTCCACGCCTTCGCCGAGGCCGAGATGGCGTATCTCGCCGGCCTTTGGGGCACCCTCAGGCGCCAGTACAGAAAACTTATTCATTGAAGATGTGATAACAGATTCATTCTGAATGGATTGCGCACCATTGTAGAGATTTAGGATGGCTCGTGCCAGTTGGGATCCTGACTGGCCTTACGCCGCTTGAGCTGCTTTTGTTGCACGCTGAGACTGGCCTTGACCAAGAGTTCGATATCGGCATCCTGGATCACCCGATAGTCGAGATCGGCCAGAAACTGGCCTTCATGGCCTGGGTCGGCGCGGCATTCCCGCACCGAGGCGATGCACTGCAAGGACAGGATTTCATCGCGAATAAACAGGGTCAGCTTGCAAAATGTACCGGCGTCCAGTGCCTGGGGTAACTGCACCCGCACGCCGCTGCCGCCAAATTGCACCCCGGGGCAGTGTTGGCCTTCGCGGCTCTCCTGCTCCAATACGTGCTGTAACACCAGATCTATCTTACGGGACTGGAGTTTGAGGTAGTCGACTATCGCCCGGCCCTCATCGCCGAGTTGCCTCAGCTGCAACAAACAGCCGGCTTCCAGCGCCTTGACCTCGCTCATCAGTTTCAAGCCGGTGGATTGCATCGCCAGCAGCTGGCTCTCGGTCGGCAAGGGAGTGTCCTTGGGCCAGAGGCTGAGATAGACATCGAAGGCGTGGGGCACGCTGAAGTATGGATTGGATTCAGGAAACAAGGTCCCGCCTCTTGTATTTACCCGGTCAATCCACCTATTATCGTGCCCACTTCATTGATTTAGCAAGCGCAGCGCACAGGACATGCTATCCCTCTCATGAATCCGGGACTCTCATTTTACATAGGTTATCGTTACTGGCGTGCCCGCAAGGCCAACGCTTTTGCTTCCTTTATTACCTTCTTCGCCGTCAGCGGGATTTTTCTCGGGGTGGCAGCATTGATTATTGTCAGCTCTGTGATGAACGGCCTGGAAGGCCAGCTCAAGACCCGTATCCTGGGGGCCATTCCACAACTGACAGTACATACAGACCACTCTTTTGATGACTGGCAAAGCTTTAAAGGTGATTTACAGCAATTGCCCGGCGTGCTTGGGCTGGCGCCTTCGGCGACCACCCAGGCGATGGCCCAGTCGGCCGATAATATCAGTGCGGTGCAGCTCTATGGCATCTACCCCGAGGCCGAAAAAAATCTCTCGGTTGTAGCCAAACACGCCTATCTGGATGCCTTCGATTCGCTCAGCAGCGGCAGCTACCGGGTGTTGTTGGGCTCAGAGCTGGCACGGCGGCTTAATGTTGCCACCGGAGACAAGCTGCGCCTGCTCAGCGGTGATGGTGTGGTGTACTCGCCGCTTGGGCCTGTTCCCAGCCAGCGAATTTTTGAAGTGGCGGGTATTTTTGAGATGGGTTCTCAGGTCGATGCCGGGGTGGCTTTTCTGCACTATGAAGATGCCCGCCGTTTGATGCGTCAGTCGCCAAAGCAAATTCAGGATCTCAGGCTGTTTCTGAGCGACCCCTTCAGCGCCCCGGCGCTGACGCCCAAGGTTGAACATTTGTTCGAAGCTAAGGGCGTTGAGGTGAGCGTCAGCGACTGGCGTGACAGTTATGGCCATCTCTTCGCCGCGGTGAAGATGGAAAAGAAC
This sequence comes from Shewanella sp. MSW, assembly GCF_007636515.1. Classification (NCBI taxonomy): domain Bacteria; kingdom Pseudomonadati; phylum Pseudomonadota; class Gammaproteobacteria; order Alteromonadales; family Shewanellaceae; genus Shewanella; species Shewanella sp. MSW. Next base: position 39,836 of record NZ_LVDR01000014.1, on the reverse strand, counting down.
ATGATGTCTTTGATGTTAAGCCTGATTGTCGCGGTGGCAGCCTTCAATATTGTCTCGGCGCTGGTGATGATGGTGGTGGATAAAACTGCCGATGTCGCAGTGCTCAAGACCCAGGGGCTGGGCAGGCTGGATATCATGACCATTTTTATCTCCCAGGGCTCCCTCAACGCTCTGATAGGCCTGGCGCTGGGCCTCGGGGTTGGCATAGTGGCCACCCTCAACATCAATCCGCTGCTGTCGACCCTGGGGATTGCTGTATTGGGCGCCGGGCAGAGGTTACCCGTGCAGCTGGAACCACAGCAACTGGTGCTTATCGCCATCGGCACTCTGCTGATGACCCTGGCCGCCACCTTGTACCCGGCCATTCGGGCCGCCCGGGTAGAACCTGCGACTGCACTTAGATATGAATAAGAGAATCAATACCATGCAACAAGCCGCGCTCCTTGAAGCCAAAGCCGTCAGCAAGAGTTATCAGGAAGGCAAGCTCAGCACCAAGGTGCTGGAGCAGGTCGACCTCAAGGTGTATCCGGGGGAGCAGTTGGCGATTGTCGGCAGTTCTGGCTCAGGCAAGAGTACCTTGCTGCATATTCTTGGCACCTTGGATAAGCCTTCTGCCGGTCAGGTATTGCTCGAAGGCGAGGACTTATACAAGGCCTCGGCCTCCCGCCAGGCACAGCTGCGCAATCAGGCGATGGGCTTTATCTACCAGTTTCATCATCTGTTACCCGAATTCAACGCCCTGGAAAATGTGGCCATGCCGGGGCTGATTGCCGGTCGCCCCAAGGCGGAAGTGCGAGCGCAGGCCAGGGCCTTGCTCGAAAGAGTGGGGCTGGGACATAGATTGGATCACACCCCGGCGGAGCTTTCCGGTGGTGAGCGCCAGCGGGTGGCCATTGCCAGGGCCTTGATCAACAGCCCCAAAGTGGTACTTGCCGATGAACCTACGGGTAACCTGGATGCCCACAGCGGCGAGGCTGTCTATGAGCTTATCCGCGAGCTGGCCTCGCAACTGGGCACGGCTTTTGTGGTGGTAACCCATGATCATCAACTGGCAGCCAGGATGGATAGGCAGCTGCAGATGGTCGATGGTCGTTTGTCGGCGCCGGAGGCGGGCCAATGACGGCGCATCCCGCCTTGCTGCCCCTGGTCATCGGCTGGCGCTTTTACCGCGCCCGCCAGAGCAGCAGCTTTATCAGTTTTATCTCTTTTGCTTCCACCGCAGGTATCGCCCTCGGGGTTGCCGTGCTTATTCTGGTGCTGTCGGCGATGAATGGCTTTGAGCGCGAACTGGAGCAGCGCCTGCTCGGGGTTGTGCCCCAGGGGGAGTTGAGCCAGGTCCGCGAACCTATTCATGACTGGCGTCAGATAGTGTCGGACGCCGAGCAAATCGACGGCATCAGCGCCGCCGCTCCGCTGGTACGTATGCAGGGCTTGGTGCAAAAGCCGGGCGGTTTTGTTGGTTTGTCTGTGGTGGGGGTTAACCCCGAGGCCGAAGCGCGGGTTTCGACCCTGAGTCAGTATCTGACACAGGAAAGCTGGCAGAGCCTTGAGGGCGACAGCAATCATATCGTGCTGGGCCAGGGGATGCTGGACAAACTGGGACTTAAGGTGGGTGATCGCCTGACCCTCTATCTGCCATCACCCCATGGCCAGGGCAGTGGTCAACTGGCGCAGGCCCGCAGTCATTCACTGTTGATAAGCGGCAGTTTTCGTCTCGGCGGCGAGCTTGAATACACCACGGCTTATGTGCCCATGGCCTATGCCCAGCGCCTGCTTGGGCTTGCAGACGAGGTGACCGGGGTGAGAATCAAGGTTGAGCGGGTGTTTGAAGCGCCGCGGCTGATTCGCGAGCTGGGTTATGCCCAGAGCCAGACTTTGTATCTCAACGACTGGACCCGCACCCAGGGCCATCTTTACCAGGACATTCAGCTGGTGCGCGCCGTCATGTATCTGGTGCTGGCATTGGTAATAGGTGTGGCCTGTTTCAACATAGTCTCCACCCTGGTGATGGCGGTGCGTGACAAGGCTTCGGAAATCGCCATCTTGATGACCATGGGACTTAAGCGCGGCGCCGTGATGCTGGTATTTATTGTTCAGGGCGCGCTCAATGGTGTGCTGGGCTGTGCCATAGGAACCTTGCTGGGGGTATTGCTGGCCAAGAATCTTTCGGCTATCGCCAAGGGGATTGAGCAGTTGACCGGGCATAAGTTGCTCTCGGGGGATATCTATTTTATCGATTTCTTGCCATCCAGGCTCGAGCTCACCGATGTGCTGGTCGTGGTGGCTATGGCGCTGCTGATGAGTCTGCTGGCTACCCTGTATCCGGCGTTCAGGGCCAGTCGAATAGCCCCGGCAACCGCTCTGGCCGGGCGTTGATAAGCGACAGGCAGATCCTAAATAGCAAGAACCCGGCCATCGCCGGGTTCTTGCTATTTGTTGGTTGAATGCGCTTTGGGTTGCCAAATTTGGTCAGCGCTAAAACCATGTATTCCTAAAGTATCCCTGAATTGTGTCGCTCCAGTGACGTTACTGCCAGTAGCATCTAGTAGCATCTATTTGCGTCGTTTTTGCCACTGCAGATAGATGGAGTACTGCCAGGCACTCTTGATCACAAAATATCCTGTCAGGGCACTGACCACACCCAACACCAAACAACCGAACAGGAAAGGTGGGCCTATGGTGCTGATGGAGGATTCTATCCAGGCCCAACTGGCTTCGAAGACAAACTGCTGCGGCGGGTGATTGAGCAGCTTGGCACCTATCAAATAAGCCAGATAAAACATGGCCGGCATGGTTACTGGGTTAGTAATCCAAACCAGAGCGACTGACACCGGCAGGTTGACATGAAAGTAGATCGCCAGCGCCGCCGCCAACACCATTTGAAACGGCATTGGCATCCAGGCAACAAACAGGCCTATGGCGAAGGCGCCGGGGGCAGAGCGGCGATTCAGTGCCCAAAGATTGGGTTTGTTCAGCAGGCTGCCGAAGATCTTGAGGTGTTTATGATTCCTCAGTTTCTCCGGATCGGGCATGAATCTCTGAATGATCTTTTTTGGCATAGGCTCAGATTGCTGTCTTAAATTACTCAATGATGAATCAATGCTTATCGGGCTTTGGCATCGCCGTACTTTCGGCCATGCTTTGGCCCTGGATACCGCCCTTATTCTCATTGCCAATTATTGCAGTGCTGCTGGTTTTGTGCCTCAGAGTCTGGAGCGGGAGCTGGGTTCCCAAGGGAAGTGCTTTGCTCTATGGTGCTTTGGGCGGCGTGCTGTGGGTCAGTGTTTACTGTCAGTTAGTCATTGATATTAAAAGCCTTACTGACTCATTGTTCAGCTCTGAAACGTCTGTTAATCAGACACTGCGGGGCGAAATCATATCACTAGTTTCTGCAAACGGCGACTGGATCCGCATGGATATTCGGCCAATTGATGATAATTCTTTAACCCTTTGGGCGCCCCTGGCTCCAAAGTGGCGTTTGAGCTGGCAGGGAGATACATTGCCATCGCCGCAATTGGGTGAGGTGTGGCAGTTTGAAGTCAAACCCAGATCCTTTGCCGCCGTGCTCAATCAGGGCGGCTTCAATCGTCAGCGTTATCTGCTCGGTGAGCGGATAACCGCCAGAGGCCAGGTAACATCCGCCGAGCGGCTGTTGCCATCAACTGGGCTCAGGGCACGTTTGGTCACGGAGTTAACTCCAGTATTGGCCGAAATTGAGGGCGGCGATCTGCTGCTGGCGCTGACCTTAGGTGAGCGGTCACTCTTCTCCGAGGCGCGCTGGCAAGAGTTGCGCCAGTCCGGCAATGCCCACTTGGTGGCGATTTCGGGGTTGCATCTTTCGGTTGTCGCCTTCTGGTGTTATCTGCTGAGTTTTGGAGCGCTCAAGCGTTGGGCACCTGTCTATGGGCGGCGCAATCTGGTACTGGCATCTTTGGCGGCGTTGCTGATGGCACTCTTTTATGCCTATCTGGCAGGTTTTGCCATTGCCACCCAAAGAGCCTTGTTGATGCTGTGTTTGCTGGTGTTATCGACTTTAATGATGCGCTATACCTCGGCCTGGGAGCGGCTGTTGTGGGCACTGGCCTGCGTACTCTTGATAGATCCCTTGGCCAGTCTCAGCGGCGGCTTTTGGTTGTCATTTTCGGCGTTGGCGTTAATTTTGTTGAGCCTTAATTATCAAGTTCATAATCCTAAGGTTCTGGAGCAGGAGCAAGTACTGACCCACTGGCCAGCCAAGCTCAAGCGCTGGGCCTTGGCATTCTGGGCAATACAGTGGCGCCTTTGTCTGGGACTGTCGCTACTGCAGGCGATACTCTTCGGCGCCGTGACGGTTCACAGCCTGTGGCTCAACTTGCTGTTGGTGCCTTGGTTCAGTTTGCTGGTGATCCCCCTGGCGCTGCTGGCACTGCTGCTGTGGTCGGTGTTCTCCGCCTTGGGGATGGATGCTGTGGCACTTATGCCTTGGCAACTGGCGGCTTTCAGTCTCTGGCCGGTGCAAAAATTATGGCAGTTCAATAGTCAGCTTCCCGGTGGCTGGCTCATGTTGCCGCAGGCTCTCAGCGCCGCGGCGCTATTGTTGTTTCCGGCATGGCTTTGTTGGCGTATGTTGCCCAAGGGCCGGGGCGTGGCGATGTTGCTGATATTACCCTTTGTACTGCAGCTCGGGCTATGGCTTGGCCTGCTCAAACCCAAGGGCTGGCAAATGCATATGTTGGATGTGGGCCAGGGGCTGGCTGTGGTGGTACAAAAAGGGCCACATGCATTGCTTTATGATACAGGTGCGGCCTTTGGCGAGCGTTTCAGCTACGCCGAGCGGGTGATAGTGCCTTTTCTTGGTGCCAAAGGTGTGACCAAACTTGATTACCTGATTATCAGCCATGGCGATAATGACCACGCCGGTGGCGCCCAAGTGCTGATGCAGGCCTTTGACAAGGCAGGGTTGATCACCGATGTGTCTGAGCTCAAGAGCCGTTATTCAAAGCGTTGGCACAGGGGCTGCCGCCCGGGGATGCTCGATTGGCAAGGGATAGAGCTGAACTTTCTTGGCCCCCAAGTACCTGAGCCTGGCAATAACGGCTCTTGCGTGCTGCAGCTCTTCGATGGTCATCATAGAGTGTTGCTGCCGGGGGATATAGAACTGGCCGGTGAGGTCGCCTTATTGCATGGAAAAAGCGCAATCGAGAGTGATATTTTACTGGCGCCCCATCATGGCAGTCGCACCTCATCTCACCCTGAGTTTATCGGCGCAATAGCACCTGAGCGGGTGTTGTTTGCGGCCGGGCATGGCAATCGCTGGGGGTTTCCCAAGGAAGATATACGCTTGAGGTATCGGGCCTTTGGCGCCCAAGCCTTGATTTCCGGCGAGCTGGGGCAGGTGAGTATCCACTTTGATGGGCAAGGTTACACAGTGCACAGTTACCGCCAGGATCTGGCGCCATTTTGGTATAACCGCTTGTTTGGGTTTGGTATGGCAGGGAATCCAGAGTAGAATGGCGACTTTGTCATAAATATAGTTTCGCTGATGAGCACATCTCAACAACGTGAAGTCTGGACAGTTTTCAGACGTTTGCTGACCTATCTCAAGCCCCTCAAAGGGGTATTTGTCATCTCGATTCTGGCGTTGATCACCTATGGGGTTGTGGACGCTACTTTTATCGCTTTTGTGAAACCTTTTATTGATGAGGGGTTTGCCAATAATTCTGTCGTGGCCGGCGTCGAGCTGGGCACCTCCAAAGGGTTTAATGCCAGCTCGGATGTGTTGACCATGGCCCCCTTTGTGGTAGTGGGGCTATTCAGTCTTCGGGGGGTGGCCAACTTTGTCTCTACCTATGGCATCTCTTATATCAGCGCCAAGCTTATTCAGGACATGCGTCAGCAGGTGTTTGAACACATACTGTCGCTGCCTGTCAGCTATATGGACAGGGAAAACACAGGTTCCTTGATCTCCAAAGTGACCTTTGACACAGAGCAAATCGCCAGAGCCTCCGGCAGTGCGCTGATCACCTTGGTGAGAGACAGCGTTACTGTCATAGGCATGCTGGGGTTGATGTTCTATTACTCCTGGAAACTGTCACTGTGTATTCTGATCATTGGTCCTTTCATCGGGGTGGTGATTGCCGTTGTCAGCCGCCGCTTCCGTAAAGTATCGCGGCAGATCCAGGGGGCCATGGGCTCGGTGACTGCTGTGACCGAGCAGATGATCAAGGGCCACAAAAACGTATTGTCTTTCGGTGGTCAGAAGACAGAGGCCGATCGCTTTGCCAAGGTCAACGATCACAACCGTTATCAGAACATGAAATTGGCGGCGGCCCAGGCCATCAGCCAGCCGCTTATCATGATCATAGGCTCCTTTGCATTGGCCTTTGTGCTCTATGCTGCCAGCTTTGACAGTCTGAAGGATGAACTGACGGCGGGTACCTTTGCCACTATCCTGGGCGCCATGCTGGCGATGTTGCAGCCCATCAAGAACTTGACCCGGGTCAACGCCGAGTTTCAACGGGGTATTGCCGCCTGTACCACAGTGTTTGAGCTGCTGGATACCCCGGGGGAATCCGATAGCGGCACTCACACAGTAGAGCGGGTTGAGGGTAATCTGCGTTTCGATAATGTCAGCTTTGGTTATCCGGGGCAGGAGCGTTTGGCGCTTGAGAATATCGACTTTGAAGTGCGTCAGGGACAGACTCTGGCGCTGGTGGGCCGCTCAGGCTCGGGTAAGTCGACTATCGCCAGTCTGGTGACCCGTTTCTACACCGGGCTAAAACAGGGGGAGATCACCCTGGATGATGTCAGTATTTACGACTATTCACTCAAGTGTCTGCGTAGCCAGGTCGCCTTGGTGTCGCAGCAGGTCACCCTGTTCAACGACACCATAGCCAACAATATTGCTTATGCTTACCCAGGCGAGGCTACCCGGGAGCAGATAGTAAACGCTGCCAGATTGGCCTATGCGATGGAGTTTATCGAAACCTTGCCCCAAGGATTGGATACCGAGATAGGTGAGAACGGCGTGATGCTGTCCGGTGGTCAACGTCAGCGGATCGCCATTGCCAGAGCCATTCTCAGAGACGCCCCTGTGTTGATCCTCGATGAGGCAACCTCGGCACTGGATACCGAATCAGAGAAGGCGATTCAAAAGGGGCTGGATAACCTGCGCCGCAATCGCACCTCGATTGTGATTGCCCACAGACTGTCAACCATTGAGAGTGCCGATCAGATTTTGGTGGTCGATCAGGGTAAGATCCTCGAGCGCGGCACGCATCAGAGCCTGCTGGAAAAGGATGGGACGTACGCCAAGTTGTACCAGATGCAATTCGGAGGTTAAGTGGAAGCTCTGCTTAACCGTATCTGGTATCAGAAGCATTGGGCAAGGTGGTTGCTTTGGCCGCTTTCCTGGCTGTTCGCCTTGCTCAGCGCCCTGAGACGTCTGGGGTTTAAGTTTGGACTCAAGGCCTCGCAAACTCTGCCTGTACCTGTGATCATAGTCGGTAATATCACTGTCGGCGGCAGCGGCAAGACGCCTACCGTTATCTATCTGATTGAGTTGCTAAGGCACTATGGCTATCGGCCCGGGGTAATAAGCCGTGGTTATGGCAGTGGTCAAACCGAACCTAGGCTGGTGCCTCCCGGGGCCAATCCGAGCGATTTTGGCGATGAGCCGGCGATGATAGTGGCCCGCACTCAAGTGCCTATGGCCGTGGGAGTGGATCGTATCGCCACCGCCGAGTTGCTGCTGGCGTCCACTGAGGTGGATATTATTATCAGTGATGATGGTTTGCAGCACTATCGACTGGCGCGGGATATCGAAGTGGTGGTTGTCGATGCCAGCCGCCGCTTGGGCAATGGTATGTTACTGCCGGCGGGCCCCTTGAGAGAAGGCGCCTGGCGCTTGGAAACTGCCGACTTGGTAATCCATAACGGCGAAGCCAGCGATACCGTCAGAGAGTTTGGTATGCAGCTTATACCCGGCGCAGTGCTGAGTGTTGCAGGGGAAAACCAGGCTCAGGCCCCCACAGCGCCTATGGCGGTAAAGGCTATGGCGGGTATTGGTAATCCGGAACGTTTTTTTGAAACCCTCTCTCGGATGGGGTTCAAGCTTGAAGCCCAAGAGGTCTTTGCCGATCATCAGGCCTACAGCCCAGAGGCCTTGACCGCCCTTGGTGACGAGCTGCCACTGCTGATGACAGAAAAAGATGCGATCAAGTGTCGCGAATTTGCAAAACAACACTGGTGGTATCTGGCCGTCAATGCCAAGCTATCACCCCAATTCGATGCCCAATTGCTGACCCGGGTGCGGGAGGCGATGGCAAACAAACAAAAGGCAAACCAAAAAGGATAGTCTGATGGCGTTTGATAAGAAACTATTGGAAATCGTAGCCTGCCCGGTATGTAAAGGCAGACTGGAATATGACAAGCAGGCACAACAACTTATCTGTAAGGCAGATAGGCTGGCTTACCCTATCAATGACGGGATCCCTGTGTTGTTGGCTGACAAGGCCGAACCTTGGCAAGAAAAACAGTAATAGTTCCCGCTCTTAAACTCCGATCAGCCTTGCTGATCGGAGCCTGCTAAAAGCCTATCCGCTAGCCCCCCTCATTAGTAGCAGTTGATTTGTTCACAGCTTGTTAATCCTATTTTTTTGCTGTTTTTATTATTAACCATTTGTGGCGAATTTCACTTGGGATTCGTTAAATAACAAGAGTTTATCTTGAGTTAGTTTGCTTCGAACGCCACGCCCTAAGATACTAATAAGTATTTTCTGTGACTTACAACAAACTCTTTGAAGGAAACCCTGTAGATGACTCAACCCAAATTCAATCAATATGTTCTGCGGGTGCTGGAAGCTCATCCCGGGGAACGTATTTGCTCGTTTGAATATGAGGGTAAAAAGTACTGGCTTAAACAAGCCGAGACACTGCAGGGAGCCATGCGGGTGTTGAAACCCAATCCCCAACTGGCGCTTGAAAAAGAGAAACAGACTCTGGAGCACCTGGCCAGTTGCTCAGCCCCGGTGCCGCGTATTGTTCAGGCCGACAAGGGCTACTTTGTGGTGGAGGATGTTGGGGTAACAGTCAGAGAATGGTTGATAATCAAGTCGCAAGATAAACCGGGCATGCAACAGATCCTCAATGACAGCGCCGCTGCGCTGGCTGGTTTACACAGCATGGGACTGGCCCATGGCCGTCCGGCGCTCAGAGATATCAGTTGGCAGCAAGGGCAGGTGACTTTTATCGATTTTGAAGCCACTCAAAAGGGTCAAGACATGCTGATGCAGCAGATAAGGGATCTGCTGGTGTATATTCATAGCTTATACCGCTATATGGGGCCCGCCAATGAAGCGATAACCCAGGTGATAGCCAGTTATCGCCAAGCCGGCGGTGAAGCTATCTGGCGTGAGGCCAAAAGTTTCCTGATCAGTTGGCAGTGGTTATATCTGTTGCTGCGGCCTTTTCGTGATATCGGCGGCCGCGACCTTAAGCCCATCTATTGGGTGTTGTGGCATTTTCGCAATAATCCCCTCTAAATTTCTGTCTGATTAGTTTCACTCGGGACGTGTCCTGTTTGAAGTTGAAAACAGGGTGTCAAAAAAATGTTATTGGATGTAAGTTTGACCTTATCTAATAACGAACTGTAATGGCAGAAAAAAACACTTATTCAAGTTTACTTTTCATTAACATCATGAATAATGTCAAAAAATAATCTGGTCAAACCAGTTTATTTTTTAATCTTTATTAAGGTCTGTTTTACAAGGAAAACTCCCCAAAGCCGCTAAACTCAAGGGTTTTGAGGGGTGTACAAAATATAGACTGATTTTATAGAATGTCGTCCTCCTAAGGATTCGAAGAGATCCTGGGCTAAGTTCGAAGCAAGTCCTCATTCACGGCGGAAAGGAAATCTAAAGAGTTACTTGGCTTCCCTGTAAACCATATGCAAAGTCTGCAAGAACCTTTTTAGGTTTGCAGGGCTTTGTATTGCCTGAGAGACAGATATGACCCGTTCAGTTCTTCTGCTGCTTAGCAGCTTTTTGCTTGCCATGCCGGTATTGGCTCAGTCCCCTAACGGTGTACAAAAGAACTCCCATAGACATGCCGGGGTTAATGCAACGCCCGCCACTCAACTGAAACAACAGGCGATTTCTCAATCCCAAGCTCTCGCCAGAGGCTTGAGAGCCAAGAAAGATATTGGCTCGTTGCAATCTTTGGCCAAGTCCAGACAAATGGCCATGCTTGAGTTGGTGCGTAGCCAGCCTCAGGCTGCTTTGGGGCTGATATTACCAGAGTCTCTCAGAACCCAGAGCCCAACTGAGTTACAAACTTTTTTTGCATCCGAACAAGAGTTTCAGGGGAAGCTTGAGGTTATTTATGAGGAGTTGGCGACAGGTGATGGTCATAAACTCAGATACTTCCTCACCAGTGGCGAAACCTCAGTGGAGCTGTTTTTGCCCAAGGCCGAAGCTGCATTGAAAACCGGTATTCAAGTCAGGGTAAAAGGTTGGCAGTTTAAAGATGCGGCACAAGAGCCCAAGGCTGTAGTTCTTACCAAACCGGAAAATTTACAGGTTTTGGCTTTGGATGAAACGCAAAGCCAAAACCTGGTCAAGGGTACCGGGGCTGTACTCAGTGGCACCACGGGTGAGCAAAAACTCTTGGTATTGCTGCTTAACTTCCAGGATAACCCGAACCTGCAACCTTGGAGTATCGAGGAAGTTAAGCAGATGGTGTTCGGTAGAGTCAATGATTATTACCTGGAAGCCTCATACGGTCAGACCTGGCTCAGTGGTGATGTTAGCGACTATCTGACTTTGCCAATCGACACTAACTGTGATTATTTTGGAATGGACAGTTATGCCCAACAAGCCGCCAAAGATGCAGGTTTTGATCTGAGTCAGTACTCACGTTTGGTTTATCTCCTGCCTAAGAACAGTAGTTGCAGTTGGCGTGGTCAGGGGACGGTAGGTGGTAGTCCCTCCAGAGCCTGGATCAACGGTGAACTGAATTTGATGACCATAGGGCATGAGCTTGGGCATAACCTGGGCTTGAAACATGCCAAAGAACTTAACTGTGGTAGCGGCTATTTGAGTGATTCCTGTGTTGCCATTACCTATGGCGATACGCTGGACATCATGGGTAAGTCGGAAGGACATTTCAATTTGTTGAACAAGGCCCGCTTAGGTTGGTTGACCGAAGAGCGGGGCGATATTGTCAGCGCCGATGAAGCCGGTAGTTTTCAGCTGGCCCCCTATGAAAGTGATGCGCAAGGGGGGGCTCGCGGCCTGAAAGTTCGTCGTGGCACAGACAGTTTGAGTGGTGAGCCGCTTTGGTACTATCTTGAGTATCGTCAGCCTCTGGGGTTTGATGCCTTTATGGCAGGCAAGGCGGTGACTCAAGGCGTGCTGGTGCACCTTAACAGTAGCGATCAGGATATCGAGAGCAGTCAATTACTGGACATGACCCCGCAGAGTAGCCTGTTTGACCTCGACGATGCTGCCCTGGTTGTCGGCAACAGTTACACAGATAGCGATGCCGGCGTGAGTTTTACCACTGAATTTGCCGATGCCAACGGTGCTGGAGTTTATGTTGATTACCAGGGGAGGGCCTGTGTGGCAGCTGCGCCTGAGCTGGTGCTTGAGCAGCAAACCCCGCAGTGGGTTCAGCCGGGAACCTTGGTTACCTATAACGCAATACTGACCAACAGGGATAGTCTGGAATGTGCTGCCAGTGTGTTTGCGCTGAATGCTTCAGTACCTGCAGGTTGGCAATTCCAAGGGAGCAGTGTTGAGTTGGCTCCGGGTCAAAGTCAACCCGTGAGCTTTAGCTTGAGTTCGGCTGCAGATGTTACGCCTGGCCTTTATGAAGTTTCTGTGGTTGCCGCCAATCAAGCCGATAGTGGTTACCAGAGTGAAGTTCTGCTTGGATATATGGTGGACGAAGTCGCTGCGGTTTGTGAATTGGCTGCACCATCCTGGGCACTGGAGCAGGCCAATGTGATTGCTGTACCGGGGGAGACGGTAACTTATCAGGGGACTTTGACCAACAACAGCAACACGAGTTGTGAGGCGGCAGAATATCGACTGACGGCGGCTTTACCCAGCGGTTGGCAGGCAAACAGCGGTCGCGTTATTCTGGCCCCGGGGGAGAGTGCCAATGTCGGTATTCAGATTACCTCCAGTGAACAGAGTTCCGATGGGGTATACAATTTTAGTTTGGCAGCTGTGCAGAGCGATGCGCCGGAGTACCAGAGCTCGGCCTTGGCCAGCTATGTAGTGAAAACACCTTGTAGTTTGGTGGCGCCATTGGTCTCGGTCGTTGGTCCGGATGTCGCGGTCGCTGCCGGGGCTGCTCAAAGCTACCAACTGACTGTCAGCAATAAAAACAGTGGCAGTTGCCAGGCGTCCAGCTATCGCATTTTGGCCGATGTTCCCGCCGGATGGAGTAGTAACAGTCAGGATCTGAACCTGGCTCCGGGAGAGAGCAAAACGGTTTCTGTGACAGTGATTTCTGCTGCTAATGCTGAAGCCGGTGATTATGGGCTGACGTTCAGAGTCTTGGATAATGCTGATAGTGGTTACCAGGCAAGTACTGAAGCCTTGTTTTCAATTGCTGCTCCAGTGAATTCCGCCCCTGAAGCAGTGAATGATAGCGTCAGTATCGCCAGCAAGTCGGCGGTGAGTATCAATGTGCTTGGCAATGACACAGACGCGGATGACGATGTTTTGCAGGTTACGTCAGTTGGTCGCAGCAGTCTGGGCACGGTCGAGCTGTTGGCTAATGGACAGATAAGTTACACACCGGGTAAACGTTTCAAGAGCACAGATAGTTTCAGCTATACCATTTCTGATGGTAAAGAGAGTGCAACCGCAATTGTGACCATCAGTTTGAGCTCGACAGATTCCGGTAGCAGCCAAGGTGGCAATAAGGGAAAGGGTAAGCACTAGTTGATTTTGGTTTTGTATGACAATCAAACTGGCTGAAGCCAAGAGTGGAAAAGCCAAGGGGTAATACCCTTGGCTTTTTGTATTGGAGAACGCCTGAGCTGGCTAGTTCTCATTGGTGCCGACTTGAATGGTCACATCGGCTGTAGATTCATCTCCTTTACTGTTAACCAGTTTCACTATCACATCACCCAGGAAGACGATAGGGTCTGTGTTTTCCAAACCGGGTTTAAATTCTATGGTAAAGGCACAGAAGTAGTCTTCTGTTCCAGAACCTGTGTAACCAAATGGATGGTTTAATGCACAGGAACCATAGTTGACGCCTTCGAAAGTGCCGCCCGAATTAATCAGTTTGAAACCGGGCATATCGGCACCTGGGAACACATCGACACCTGCAGCGGTGAGCATAGTCAGGTTGGCATTGTTCACGTCGGCATTATGCATACCCAGTACCACCAACATACTGGCGGCAAAGTCCATATCAACTGCGGGTGACCCTGGGGTAAAGGTTACAGTGGCATCATCCATGGCATCCACGGCCTGGCCATCTTCATCTGTACCGTATATGGTTGCCAGATTGGTATGTATATCTGTCCTGTTTCCTTGCACCTGCAGTGTGATGGTACAACTGGCATTGTGACCGGGATCCAGCATTAAACCAGCGAGTGGCGCCGGACCATATGGCAAGCCGTCAACAGTGTCTACTTCACATTTAGCGGTAAGATCACCAAATACAGAGTCATCCAAGGTGTTGAAGGTCACGGTATCAACTGTGTTTTGACCATTGATTTGATCTTTAACACCAAACAGGAAGGTAAACTCCACATCACGGAAGATAGAGAGGTCATCACCTGTTTCCAGTACAGAAGTAGGATCGGCACTCTTATCCAAGGTGATCATGGAAGGAATATCATTGATAACCACTGTGGCTGAGTCGGCAGCCATAGCTTCTATCATCTCATCGTCATAGGCCTTGGCAGTCACAGTATTAGTGTGAGAACCGGCGCCGGTGCCACTGATAAATTCGGTGAAGCTACATTCATAGTAACTACCGTAGGCGATATCGAGATAAGTACTACAACTCCCTTTGCCATTGAGATCACCAAACTTGTCATCTACCAAATAGAAGAGTTCAAGTGGTGAATCATAGGCTTCGGCAGTGTTATTGACCCTGACGGTATAAGTCACGTTTCCGCCTGACTCAGGAACCTGATCCGGGTTTGCAGTTTTCAACACTGTGATGGAGGGGTTCAGGTTTTCAACTTGTACCTGGACCACATTGGAGCAGTGTTCACCGTCTATGCCATTAACCGCAGCGCAGCTGTTGCTGTCGATGACGTCATCGCCGTTTTTGTCTTCCAGCGCCAGTTTAATCAAGTCATCATACAACTCGATATTAGGAGCAAGATCCGGCAAGTCCCTATCGACTATATGAACAGTAAACTGACAGCTATAAGACCCACTTGGCAGAATTTCGCCACCATTCGCCGGTTGAGTACAGTTGGAGGATTTTAGGTACACACCATCACTGGCTCCCACAGGTCCGCCTGCACTCCACAAGTTCAGTGAAGTGTCATAGGTACCATCGGCACCAATATCCACTTCATCGCTTAACGAAGTGATGAATAGTGAAGTTTGGGCATTGGGGTTGTTGAAACTCAACTCAAAAGTGTAAGTGCCTCCGGGTTCATTTTGGGTATTGCTGGTGATGAGTTTTTTATTGATCACAGGTGGGTTGGGTTTGATAAAGACGTCGATATCAAACGCATCGCAACGACACTTGGATGGTGTGCCGGGGGCAGCGGGATTGTTTTCACTGCAATCGGCACCGGTTTTGTTGTGCCAGGCGGCACAGTAATTGAACTCAGCCTTGCCTGAGTTATCATCATCGCGACAGAACAGGGTGATCTGCTCGCCGCTATAGACATGAGTGGCATCATAACCTGCAGCCTTACTGATATCGGCACAGGCATCGAGGTTTTCTTCCAGGTCAACGCCGGGACCATTGGTACGCCCGAGCAGAATTGAACACTCATTATTGGGATCTGAGTCCTGAGCGCTCCAACTGCCTTCCGGTAGATAGACGGAATAGTCATACCTTTGATTAGCCGTAGTGGTAATGGTCACATCTGCCAGGAAAGTTACATCGTCACCCAGTACGCACTCTACCGGCGTGGTACCATCCAGGTTACGGACATTATCCACCTTACTTACCCTGACATCATTGGCTGTACAATTGAGGGCAAATCCCGCTTGTTCGGCCATACAAGCTTGATCGAACTGTTGCGGGAAGAAGGAGGCGTTGACGGGCGTCAAACTCGAGGCACCGTAAAGCGAGGCGCCGCCAATCAGGACGACACCCAGAGCCCTGATCAGCCAGTTACACTGGAATAGTTTCATCTTGCTATCCCTCCGAAGTTTGTTTGGCCACTGACAGTGGCCGCACATTTAGTGAGCTTGCTGCAATCGAGTAACATCACCGGTTAAGGCTTCCTAAAGGAATGGCCGGATTCGCACAGCAAATATCCAAACGCCTCCCTGATAAGCAAACGTCATTCCATATAGTTAACGCTTTGATTTTTAGGTATTTTCTATGTTTTTGTCTGCCAGGTGTAACAGTCTGGGTGTTTCGTCTTTGGAACACTGTGAATGGCTTGCTTTAGAATCAGAGGCTTGAGTATGTTTCAGCTTGTATCACTTGTTCAGTAGCTGGCCTGCGTGTAGCGCAGGCCAGTTTGTTTGGCGCTGAGGGGGGAAGTGAGTCGGTGGGATGAGGCGTCAGACTAATTATCCTGCTGTAATTTATCCAAAATGGCACTAAAGGCTTCGTAGGGATGAGCTCCTACCAATAATTTGGGTGTCTGCATCTGGTTATTACTTACTCGACCTATGATAAAACTTGGGGTGCCGGTGACGCCATATTGCTGACCGTACTGGAGATCTGCCATGACACTCGCCTTAGTGGCAGGATCATCAAGGCAGGCTTCAAAGTCCGGCAGTTGTAAATCTTGCTGCTTGGCACTACTTAAATAGAGTTCAGGATTGAGCCGGGTAATATTGGCAAAAAGTTGTTCTCGCATTGGCCAGTAACTATCTTGTTTGCCGGCACAGGCTGCTGCAATAGCAGCGCTTTCGGCATTGGCGTGAAAGCTTAGCGGAAAGTTGCGAACCAGGTATCTGACCTTACCTGTATCTATATATTGCTGCTTGAGTTTGGGAAAGCTGAGATCCAAAAAGCGTTTGCAATAGGGACATTGAAAGTCTGAAAACTCCACTATGACGATTGGTGCTTCAGATTGACCCAAGGAGGGTAGCTTGCCTTGATTATCCAGGTCAGCCAAGGGCGGCAACTCTTTGGCTTTAGGGGTTGTTGATGCTGTAGCTATTTCATGGATCTCCTTGATTTGTTTTTCCATTTGGATCAGTTGGAGTTTGATCTCAGCCATAGATTGTTTAAGTTCCTGCTCTGAAGAGGACGGCTGCTGTGGCTGACATCCAGACAGCAACAGTAGTGGAAGCCAGATAAACATCAGCGGATGATTGAACATAGTGAGCTCCTTTAGTGGCTGCCACTGACTCCCTGGCAGCATCAGAGTTGAATTTGACACTTCTTTATCAAGCGATAGAAGGTCGTTCTGGAAATATTGAGTTGTCGGGCCGCAGCAGAGATATTGTGGCGGTTATCGGCAATGGCCTTGAGCAGTACTTCGGCATCCAGGTTATCCCTCTGTTTGGCCAGGTCTATATCAGGGTTATGTTCCTTTATTCTATCCAGCCCCAGGGCTTTGGCTGAGATCTCTGTGCCTTCGGCCATGACGGCTGCACGGCGAATACGGTTTTGCAGTTCCCTGACATTACCCGGCCAGTTGTAATTCTGAATGGCATTGAGGGCTTCGTTACTGAATACCAGTGAACTGGCATTGCCCGGGATGCTTTGCAAAAAACGTTCAGCCATGGGAATGATATCGATTTTGTACTCCCTCAGGCTGGGGACATGTAGCCGCAATACATTGAGGCGATGATAGAGATCTTCCCGAAATCGACCTTCATCGACGGCGTTTTCAAGGTCCTGATGGGAGGCAAATATCATTCGGCAGTTGACTGTCTGTGGATGGCAGGCGCCTATCCGCATAATTTGTTTGTCATCGAGAAAGTGCAACAGATTCACCTGGAGGTCCAGCGGCAGATCGGCGATTTCATCCAGAAACAGGGTGCCACCATCAGCTTGTTCCAAATGTCCTATATAGCGCTTGTCTGCCCCGGTAAAGGCGCCTTTTTCATGGCCAAACAGCGTTGATTGGATCAGACTTGCGGGCAGGGCGCCGCAGTTGAGGGTAACGAAAGGGCCTTGACGGCGATGGGACAGAAAATGCAACCATTTGGCACAAAGGCCTTTTCCTGAGCCGGTTTCACCGCTGAGAAGTACCGTATCGTCAGATTGTCCCAGTTTTTCCAGATCCCGCCGCAAGGTTTGGATCAGTGGGTGCTTGCCTTCAATCGCGGTCAGCGGGGCGCCATCAATGGCGACGGTGGGATTGTTCCTCGCCAGTTGTGACATACCCCAGGCATGCCCCAGAGAGTCATTGAAGCGGCACCAGCTCAAAGGCTTGTGGTAGTAATCGATAAAGTTTGCCGACAATAGCCAGCTACAACTTGTGTCCAATATGCCATCTGTCACCGCCAACCATTGCAATTTGGGATGTTTTCTTTGGATCTCGGCTATTTCTCTGGCCTGGCATTTGTGACTACTGGTTTCAATGACGGCAACAATTACCCTGATGTCGTATTGACCCAGTAGGGTCAATGCATCATGGGCTCGCTGTGCTTTGAAGCAATGCCAGCCAAAGGGTGCCAACTCGGCGGCAATATCAGGCAAGCCATCGACAGGATCCAGGACCAATATGTTACGCCGACTGATTCTGGACCCTTTAGAATCGCTTGGAACTTCTTGGTTCATGAGCGTTCAGATCCCTGGGCGTATCAGACTTTAAGTCTAGTCAGCTCAGGGAAGAGCCTCAAGTTACCTGGCAGGGTTTTGGTCGTCTGAAACCCCTGAATATAAGGTCTTGACCCAGCGCTCCTTGGGGATGAATTGCCAGCCCCATTCCCGCCATGCTTGGGGCAGTTCCTTGGCCTGCATCTGCTCGAGAGTCATGCCGCGCTGCTTGCCCTCTTTCATCCAATTGATGCAGTCATCCAGCATATGTTTGAACCTCAGGAGATCGGCCTTATTAGCCAGTTCCCCATGACCTGGAATAACCAGGGTATCCTGATCTATGAGTTCAAGCACGGCCGCGACATTGTCTCTGTAGCCGATGACCGAGCCGCCGTGGTCGAGATCGATAAAAGGAAACCTGTCTTTAAAGAAGAGATCGCCCATATGCACCAGTTTGCGATCCTGCCACAGCACCAGGGTGTCACCATCCGTATGCCCTGGGCCCAGATGAATAAGTTCCAACACCTGGTTGTTGAAGTGAATTTTCAGTCCCTTGTCATAGGTGATAACAGGTAGCGCCTTCTTTTGGGTTGCTTTCTCATTCAAGCGCTTGAGCACATTCTCGTGGGCAAGAATGTTGGCGTTTTGGCCAAAGTACAGATTGCCCCCGGTATGATCGCTGTGAAAATGGGTATTGATGACGAAAGCCGGATGGCCTGGCTTGAGGCCCTGTAATGCCGCAGAAATCTTCTCTGCCAGCGGCGCAAACTGGTCATCTATAATAAGCAGTCCATCCTCCCCGGCGCTGACACCTATGTTGCCGCCGGCGCCGGTCAACATATAGCGACCTGGCAGCAATTCATGAGTGGTTATCTTGACCTCGGCATAGGGATTCTTGGCATAGGAATTGTTTTCCGCCGCGGCAGCCAAGCTGACAAGTGTAAACAGCACGAGTGATGTAAAGCGTTTAAGCAAACCTGGCATGGGAACTCCAACAAATAGTTGAGTGTTGGGATAAAGCTAGTTTGCTATTGATGTCCGGGCAATAAAAAAGCTGCAATGCAGCTTTTTTATCTGTTCAGCGGCGCTTTTCGGCTCAGGTCCAGGGCAGCAGGCGCTGACTGAGTTTGAGCGATTGCCCGAGCCTGATGGCCGCATTATGACGCAGGCGGAAGAAGGCCTGGTAACACAGGGGCACCAAATAGAGACTGGTCAGGGTGGAGAAACTCAAGCCGCCTATGATGGCAATCGCCATAGGTGAGTATGGCGGGCCACCGCCGCCTATCTGAGTGTCTCCCAGCGCCAGCGGAAGCAGGCCCAGCACTGTGGTCCCAACCGTCATCAATACCGGCCGCAAACGGGTGACACAGACAGAGGCGATGACCTCAGACAACTGCTCCAGTGGCGGCGTCATCTGATTGATTTGATCCACCAGCACTATGCCGTTGTTGACCACTATCCCCATCAGGATCAGTATGCCTATCATGGCCATCACGGACATAGGCGTGCCGCTCAGCCACAGGGCCCAGAATACCCCTGTGATGGAGAAGAGTATGCTGGTAATGATGGCGCTCGGCAGCAGCAGCGACTCAAACAAAGCCGCCATCACTATATAGATCATGGCAATCGCCAACACCATGTTGATCAGCATGACAGACTCTTCCTCGTCCTGACGTTGAAAGCCGCCTCTGAGTGAGTAGTCATAACCATGGGGGAAGTTGACATGCTTGAGCGCCGCCATGATCTGTTTCTGCGCCTCTTCCATGCTGAGATCTTCAAGGTTAGCGCCTATGGAAAGTGCCGTCTGGCGATCATAGTGACGAATGACATCGAATCTGGGGACAATTTCCACCTTGGCCAGACTCTCCAGCGAATAGACCTTGTTGTCCTGTCGCACTATGGGCAATTGTTTTAGCCGCTCCAGCGACTGACGCCAGTCGCGTTCAAAGGCCAGTTCGATTCTGAGCTCACCACTGGGATCGTGGCGAAATGAACGCAGTGCTGCGCCCCGCAGTGCCAGGGAGATACTGCCGGCAATATCCTTGATGCTCAGCCCCAGGCGGGCGGCCAGCTCTCTGTCTATCTGTACTATCACCTCCTGCTGGGCGCCGTTGAGCTCAGAGCGCACATCATGCAGGCCCTCTATGTTGGAGAGCAAAGGGATCACCTGTTCACTGAGGCGAATAAGCTCTGAGGTGGAGCGCCCGGTCAGTGTGACTCTGACGCCGGACTCATCGCTGCCCCAGCCAAACTGAGGCTTGGCAATGGAGAACTTGGGAAATCCTTCGCGGATCCGCTTTTTCAGCTCGGCGACATCTTCCTCCAGATCCGGCTTCAGCAGTATGGTGGAAGAGGCATCCTCGGGAGAGTAATAGCTGTAGACGGCATCTATGTGGAACTCATCCTTATGGGCATAGAGGTAGTCTTCCATCTGGTTGACCATGGCCTCGGTGACCGCCAGGCTGTGACGTCCTTGCAACTGGTAGTTGATGTAGAAGCGCTCCTTGCTTTGGCTGTCCTGACTGTCCTGTTTCACCAACGACAGCGGCAGGGCGGTTGACAGCAACATCAGCAGTGCCAGGCAAGTAGCGATTTTCGGGTGCTGCAGTATCCAGTTGAGACTGGTGTGGTAAGACTTCTGCAGCCGCGATTCTTTCTCGACCCGCTCAAACCTGAGTTGCAGTTTTGACAGCATCAAGGGGATCAGTGTCTTGGCCACCAACAGCGAGGCTGCCAGCGAAATGCAGATGGCGATGGCAACGTGTTCGAGGAAGATAGTCAGCTCCACTTTGACCCCGAAAATATTCGGCAGGAACACTATCGCCGTGGTCAGGGTACCGGCCAGCACCGCCAGCGCCACCTTGTCGACTCCGTTGAGGATTGCCCGATCGCCAGTGTTGTTGGGGCTGTCATCTGTATTGTTATCGTTAGCGCCATGTTGCTGCTCCTGCAACACACTCTCTGTGACCACCACGGCATTATCAATCAGCATACCTATCGCCAGCAGCAGCCCCATCATAGAGAGAATATTGAGGCTGTAGCCGAGAAAGTACATGCCGGCCAATGTCATGCAGATGGAGATGGGCACGGAGGAAACCACCACCAGGGTCATGCGCAGGTTGCGCAGGAACAGGTACAGCACGGCAAAGGAGAGCAGGGCGCCCAGCAGGCCGGACATCAACAAGTCCTTGAGCGACGATTTCACTCCATGGGCCTGATCTTCCATGATAAACAGCTTGATCCCCTGAAATTGCTTGTCCTCTCTGGCGGCCTCAATCACTTTAAGCACCCTGGTCGAAACTTCCACCAGATTGGCACCGGATTCCTTGAACACATCCAGGCCGACGGCATATTTCTTATCCAGATGGCGGCCCTCGGTGGCTTCAGGCAGGGCGAAATTGACTTCGCTGATATCGCTCAGGGTCAAACCCGGCAGCAATACCAGCGCCTTGATCTCTTCGAGATTACGGAACTCGCCCTTGGGAGACACCTGATAGACCCGGCCGTTATCCCTAAGGTTGCCGCCGCTTATCACAAAGTTTTCTGCCGCCAGACGCTTGTGAATGGCGGGAACACTCATGCCACTGGCGGCCAGGCGCTGGGCATCGAGACGTATCTCTATCTGTTTTTGCTCCACGCCATAGAGGGTGACCTTGGAGACGCCTTCCACCCGCTCCAGTGGCCGTTTGAGCTGTTTCTCCAGCAGATCGAAGGCGCCGGAGAGTTCCCGCTCACTGGAGATCCTGATATTCAGCATAGGCATGTCGGCGGTGGAGAACTGCATGATAAACACTCGCTCCACATCGGTTGGCAACAGATGGCGCACCGCATCCACCTTTTCCCGCGCTTCCAGGCTGCGGGCGGCGACGTTTTCACCCCACTTCATTCTCACTTCTATCTCGCTGCCATCCTGGCTGGAACGTGAGCGCAGCTCATCGAGTCCGCCCATGGTGGCGAGCGACTCTTCCAGTACATTGGTGATGTCGCGTTCCACTTCCGCCGGAGAGGAGCCTTTGTAAGGCACCTGGATAAAGATCCGCGGGATCTCTATCCCTGGGAACATCTCCAGCGGCAGCAAGCGGCTGGCGGCCAGACCAAAGAGCAAAATGGCCACAAAGAACATGCTGGTGGTCACCGGGCGCTTGAGCGCCAGTTTGGTCAGGTTCATGCGCCTTCTCCCATGGTGGCCAGCTCGGCGTACTGTTTGCGGTCGAACAGGGCATAAAGCACAGGAATAACCACCAGAGTCAGCAGAGTCGACAGGCTGAGGCCAAAAATGACAGTGATCGCCATCGGCGCGCGTACTTCACTGCCATCCCCTAAGCCTATTGCCATGGGCAGCAGCCCCAGATTGGTGGTCAGTGTGGTCATCAGTATGGGTCTTAAACGCGATGCTGCCGCTTGCTTGATGGCGTCGAGACGTTGTTTGCCGCTTTGCCTGAGCTGATTGATCCTGTCTACCAGTACTATGGCGTTATTGACTACTATCCCGGCCAGCATGATAAGGCCGATAAAGACGATGACAGACAGCTGGGTGCCGGTTATCGCCAGGCCGTAGATACTTCCGCTCAGTGCCATAGGTACAGCCATCAGGATAAGCAAGGGGTGCAGCAATGACTCAAACTGACTGGCCATCACCAGATAAACCAGGAATACCGCCAAGATCAGCGCTATCTTCAGCGATTGGAAAGAATGCTCCATCTCTTCATTCTGACCGCCGAATCGGCTCTGCACCGAGGCGGGTAGTGTCAGTTGGCTGAGAATGTGCTTGGCACTGGCCACAGCCTGATTGAGATCGCCATAGGGCAGATTGGCCGACACTATGGCTACCCGCTGCTGGCTGATGCGATTGATTGCCGAAGGTCCCAGAGTCAGCGAGACATCGGCCACGGCGCTCAAGGGGATGGGCTGCGGGCTGGATGGGTTGATCAGCATGGCATCGATATCGCTTATCTGATTGCGTTCATCCAACTCGCTGCGCACCAGAATATCTATCTTGCGCTCCCTCAGAGTGTATTTGCTGGCTACGGTACCGCCAACCCGCTGGGCTATGCTGGTGGCCACGGTTGGTGCATCCAGGCCAAGGGCGGCCATTCTGGCGTGATCAAAACGGATACTCAGCTCCGGCTGACCGTCACGCAGGCTGCTGCTGACATCGACAAAGCGGGGATCGCCCTCCAGCGCCTTAACCAATGAAGCGGCCGAGGTTTTCAACTGTTCCAGTTCATAGCCGGACAACTCTATCTCCAGCGGAGTCTTGAAGCTGAACAGCTCGGGATATTGGATCTGCGCTTCCAGCTCGGGAATAGTGCGCAACGTGCTGCGCAGCTTGGCGGCAACTTGGTCAAACGCGCGGTGATCGGCTAGCACCACCTGCAGCCGCCCCCAGTTTTCGCCGCCACGCCGGGTATCCGAAGTCATGAGACCACCGCTGCCGGCCTGGCTGTAGGCGTGTTTCACTTCCTCTCTGTCCTTGATAGCCAGTGCCAGACGCTGCAATACGGCATCGGTTTGGCTCACCTCACTGCCGGGAGGCAGCAGGATTTCCACATAGAATTCGCCTTGATTCATCGGTGGGATCAGCTCCATTCCCAGGCGGCTCATCAAGACGCCAGAGATGGCGGTGACCGCAATGGCCAGCGCCAGAGTGATGCCACGGAACTTGAGTGCCAGGTTCAGCAGCGGCCGATAGCCATCGGCCAGCCAGCCGTAGCAAAGGTTAAACAGTCTGGACAGCGGCTTCATCACCAGGGATACCAGCCACACCAGCAGCCGGGTGACGATTAACACCAGCGTCAGCAGCAATCTTGGCAGATAGCTGAGCAGCAACAGGAAAGGGAAGGTAAACACAGTGGCGCTGTAATGCTTGAGTTTGCCAAGCTTACCCGCCGGAGGCTGCGGTTTGTCACGCTTGACCAGTTCCGGCAACATAGTGAAGCCTTCGCGGGAAGCCAGCATAGGAATCGAGGTGAGGGCAACCAGCAAAGAGGCCAGCAGGGCGAAAGTAACGGTCAGGGCCTGATCGGCAAACAGGGCCCCGGCAATGCCGTCGACAAATACCAAGGGCACAAATACCGCCAGCGTGGTTAGGGTAGAGGCAAAAATCGCTCCGGCCACCTCTTTGGTTCCTGTGATGGCGGCCTGGCGGCGATCCATCCCCTGAGCCTTGCACCTGTCGATGTTTTCCAGCACCACGATGGCGTTATCCACCAACAGCCCCACCGCCAGCGCGATACCGCCGAGCGACATGATGTTAAGACTGATATCGGCAAAATACATCATGTTAAAGGTGGCTATCACAGAGAAGGGGATAGAGATGGAGATGATCAGGGTAGGGATGATGTCTCGAAGGAACAGGTAGATCACCAGCATCGCCAGCAAACTGCCGATAAGGGCTGATGAGGTCACTTCGCTGACGGCGCTTTCGATAAACTCCGACTGATCGTAAATTATCTCGGGCACTGGCGTGGCGCTGTCTTTGGCCTCAGAGCGCATCTGTTGTAACTGGCTCTTAAGCTTATTGGCTACGGCTACCGTGTTGGCATCGCCCTCCTTATAGATGGCGAGCTCAATGGACTCCTTGCCGCCGATGCGGGTGATATCGCTGCGCTCTTTAAAGGCATCCTTCACTTCGGCTATTTCGCCAAGACGTACCAGGGTATTGCCCTTTTGATAGACAATCACATTGGCCAGCTCATCGAGGGAGTGGAACTGGTTAACGGTGCGCACCAGGTATTCGCGGTCGCCCTGGATCACCTTACCGGCAGAAAGGTTGACGTTTTCTTCGCTGATACGGTTGCGAATGGCTTCACTGCTGAGATCCAGCTGCGCCAGTTTCTGTTGATTGAGCAGAATATGCACTTCCTGCTCCAGCCCGCCGGAAAGGCGCACGGCAGCGACTCCGGAAAGTGACTCGAGATCCCGCTTAAGCTCCTCTTCGGCATAAGTCCGCAGGCGCTTGAGCTCGGCTTCTGTGGCCTTGGGGGCCGGCAGTGCCAGTCGCATGATGGGATCGAGATTGGGATTAAAGCGCAGCAACAAAGGCTTTTTCACATCCAGCGGCAGCTCTATGGTGTCGAGTTTTTCCCGCACATCGAGACTGCCCATATCCATCTCTGTGCCCCATTCAAATTCGAGCACTACATCGGACATACCGGAACGGGAAATCGAACTTATCTGTCTCAGCCCTTTAACAATACCGACCGCTTCTTCGATAGGTTTGGAGATAAGCTGCTCCACCTCCACGGGTGCCGCGCCCTCGTAGAGGGTGCGTATGGTGAGTGTGGGGTAGCTCAAGTCAGGCAACAGCTTTACCGCCAGACGGGAGAAACCCACCATGCCGAACAGGATAACGGCCAGCATAAACATCCAGACGGTCACCGGACGCTTGACCGAAGTGGTAATAATAGACATAAGAGGTGGTCCTTGTGACAGTTAGTTGGCCTTGGCCAGATCCAGCGGAGCTATCACTTCCACCAATGATTGATCCTTGAGATTGTGTTGACCGCGAACCACCACCTGTTCACCCGGACTTATGCCCTCGGTGATTTCCACTTTATCGTCCTGGCGGTAGCCCAGTTTGACCTCGCGGCGCTGCGCCTTGCCCTCTTCGATAACATAGAGCGCCTTGCGATCATCCTGATTGATGACGGCGTTATAGGGCACCACTATCACATTATCGTGGGTGTCGTATCTGAGTTCGACCCGGGTAAACATCCCGGCCTTGAGACTGGCATCCTGATTGGGGATCGAAAGGGTTACCTTGAAAGTGCCGCTGGTGGCTTCCACCACAGGGCTTATTCTGAGTACCTTGGCCGCCACTTGCTGCTGGCGGGAACTGATGACTTCGGCTTCCTGACCTATGCGCAAACTGCTCAGTTGCTGCTCCGGCAGATTGACTATGCCGTAGAGCTCATCCTGATTGACCAGATAGAACAGCTCTTCAAACTCCTTGGCCATATTGCCCTGTTTGACAAAACGTTTGGCGACCACGCCATCTATGGGAGAGCGGATTTGGCTTTCTTCCACCTGCAGTTTGGCCAAGTCCCGACGCGCCTTGGCCGCTTGCAGGTTGAATTCCAGTTTGGCCATGGCATCGGCACTGACAAACTCTCGGTTATTCATTTTCTTCAGCCGGTTGAGCTCCTGCTCGATGATTTGCACCTCGGCTTCGGCCTTATCCAGCTCATAGCGTTGGCGACGGGAGTCTATCACCGCCAGCAACTGCCCCTTGTTGACTCTGTCACCTTCCTCGACTTGCAGAGTTTCTATCAGCCCGGCAATACGGCTGACCACATGGGCTTCTTGTGGCGCTTCCAGTGTGGCTGTGGTGGCGTAGAAGGAGGAAACCTGGCCTTGAGTGACTATGCTGGTCTCGACCGGAATGGCAAAGGCTTGTTGTTGTTCTTCCTGCTGTTGTTCGCTGCAGCCGCTGGCCAGAGACCCAAGCAGTAAAACAGTGCTCAGGGTGTAGGTGAGGTTACGCTTCATGTGAAAGTCCTTATCTTGATCTTTGTTGCGATAAAGCAAAACCGGTGCCAATTTTTAATTTCCTTTTAAAACAAAGGTTAATGATGTTTCAGTGTCTGCTGCATTGAGGTTTTTGATGCCAATGTAGCGAAAAAGTTTATTTTGTGATGTTTTTTGCCGGTGGTGTTCATTATAGCGTTTGGCTTTATGGTCAAGGAGGGAGGTTTGCAATTGGTTGCAAAATGGCCAAAGAGTAAAAATGGGTCAGACTGAAGCCTTCATACTGGCTCATTATGTGGCTTGGACAAGTTAAGAAAGGCGATGGAATAAGATTCAAGCCGGTAAAAGGCCGTCACTCAGATGCAAGGCACAGCTGGATAGGGAATTGCCGCAAGCATAAGAAAATCCGATGACTCAAAGGCCATCGGATGGGGTTCTTTTCTGCAGGCGTCGAACGATTTTGCCAAAAAGACTATATGACATTGATCGTATGGCATTGATCGTATGACATTGATTGTATGGCATTGACCATTGGGTTGGCCCAATGCAGTTTAGAAGCGGTAGCTGACGCTCAACTTGGCGTTGCGTTCGGCCCCAGGCATACCGCCAAGGAACATGGCCTTGTCATAGTAGCGGGTGTTGAACAGGTTATTGAGGTTCAGCTGCACACTCCAGTCATCAGCCTTGTAGGCAATGGCAGAGTCCCAAACTGTATAGGCGGGCACTTTGCCATCCGGGATCCCGAAGGAAGCCGAGTTGGTGCTGCGCTCGTCGACATAACGAACCCCAAAGCTGACAGACAAGGGATTTGGCAGCGCCTGCCACTGATGACTGTATGTAACCCAGGCACTGGCACTGACCTGGGGAACCCCTTTCTGGCGACTGTTGTAACTGCTGGAGTTAGGGTCATTTTTGTTGCGTGCATCCTGGTACAGACCGTTGAGGTTTATCAGCCATTCTTCGTTGAGGTGGGCGTTGAGATCCAGCTCGGCACCTGTGGTCTTATCCATGCCGTCGTAGAAGAACTCGGGTACTGAGATGTTGTAGTCAGGCGCGCCTTGTTTGTCATTGTATTCCGGGTTGCTGTAACGCAAATTGGTACGTTCACTCTGGAATAGAACCAAGGAACCGAGCAGTTGATCGTCAAAGCCCTTGAAGCGCATACCGAGATCATAGCTCAGGGACTCTGAATCCTTTCTATCTGCTGCGCGGCCACTCTGTGCGCCCGTTACGGCACCCAGCACGCTGTAAGCCGTGCGTCCCTTGGCATGGTTGATGAAAAATGACAGGTTATCGGTCGGCATATAGGTCAGACCCAGGTTGTAGGTCATGCCGTGATCTTTGCTGTCCTGCTCCGGAGTCGGGTCTTTCTTTGGCGTGCCCAGATGACTGTACTTCTGTTCAATCTCATTGAACGCCACACCCACCCTGGCAGTAAAGGTTTCACTCAGGTAACCCACATACTGCATGCCCAGGCCCCAGGCGCGGACTTGTTTGTTGTAGTTGTCCTTGAGATCAGGGTTGTAGTCCTCAAAGGCCTTGTCGCTCCAGTTGGGATTACGGATATCCAGAATATAGGGCAGTTCACCGCCGCCATCTTTGTCGTACAGTGCCCAGCTCTTATAAGCGATATCTCTGTCTTCCAGGTTGGCATTCAGCAACAGCTCACTGTCTACGCCTGCCAGGCTGAAGTTGTAGCGCATATCGGCAAAGTATTGCCAGGATTTCTCGTGGGCATCTACCTTGCGGTATTCCTGTCTTCTGGCGGCATAAGGGTATAAGACATCATCAATTACCAATGGAGCACGGGGATCGGCGTTGATCACGTCCACGGATTTGACCTTACGTTTCCAGTACACATAGTTATAGGCGCCAGTCTGGCGAATGAACCCGGACTGATAGTCTCGATACTGTAACTGCTGATTAAGTTGCAGATTGTCGCTAAGGGTGATGTTGTGGTTTAACTTGAAGCGCCACTCTTCGCCTTCATTGGGCCTGCTGATGGGAGAGGCCAGGCTGGTATCGCCTATATCGAAGGGTTCGAGACCGTCGCTCGCCACCAGGGAATCAGCCAGTTGTTGCCGCTGCGCCTGGGTCAGTTGAATGCCGGCACCATTAGGGTCGTTAATCAAATCTTGCCAGCTGACTTGTGCGCCGCTCAGGCCACCGGTAGAGGCGGCGTTGTAGATACGTATCGGGTGGCCTACAGAGTCTACCTGCACAGAGTCTTTAATCCAGGCGGCCGACAGCACCAGATCTTGAGCGTTTGAAGGCAGAATTTTCAACGAGGCATAGACTTCATCTCTGTCGCTGCCGATATCACGATAGCCATCGCTACGGGCATGTTTGGCCACCAGACGATAGGCCAGGGTGTCGCTCAAGCCTCCGGTAGAGTCGAGCCCCAGGCTGTAACTGTTCCATGAGCCCAGTTCGGCGCTGACTTCTGTGCTGTCCTGAAATTGAGGTTTCTTTTCAATAAGGTTGATGATCCCGCCGGCGCTGCCCATACCATAAAGCCCGGTCGCCGGGCCTTTGAGCACCTCAACCGCTTCCACATTGGTCATGGAGCGGGTGGGATTAAAACTGTTGCCGAGTCCTGCGCCGCCGTACATACCGTCATAAGTGTAGTTGGCGTCCAGGCCACGGATCACCAGGTTATCACCTATGCCGTAGTTGTTGCCGGCTTGGGTAACACCACTGATGTTACGCACCAGATCCTGCAGCGAGTCGGCTCCCTGGGCGGCAAACAGCTCTTTATCTATCACCACCAAGGCAGCCGGGGTTTCCATCAGCGACATGTCTGATTTGGTCGCCAGTCCTGAATTCATTACCACTTTGTTCTGTTTACCATAAACGGTAATACGTTCTACATCCTGTGAAACCTGTGGTGGTTGAGTTGTTTCGTTTGCCTGTGTGGCCTGTGCCATGGTCAGTGACAGACAAGCCGTCACCGCCAGAGATATTGCGGATTGCTGCATTTGAGATCATCCCCTCGAAAGTAGGGTGCGAATGATAATGGTTTTTATTTGTGTTGCAACAAAAGTTTCAAACTGTATCGGTTGACTGGGTATTTTTTGACTAGGCCACATGGATCCGCTTTCGAGAGCCTAAAGAGGCAAGTTTTTGAAAAAAATTTAAAAAAAATCGTTTTTTTATTGAGACTGACCAAAGTACCTGCCTGTGTTGATCACTATACGCAAGTCGTGAAAAACGGATCTTGATCACATTTAATTTTAACCTTTACGTAAAGGTAAGATTGAAACGATCGTTTGATTTTGGTTGTGGTTGCGTTTTTGTTAGCTATTTGTTTTTGTTGGTTATTTAAAGTTGACCCTGACGAGAGTTCGAAACGGATATTAACGGATTAGACCTAAGTTTTAATGATATTTTGTGGAAACTATAAATTTCATTTGGTTATTTAATTACGTAACAAATTACTTTGTTGCCAATGTGGTAAAGTTGTCTGACATTTTTCTGTAATCTGCAGGTTAAGTCTTTTTGTTGTTTTGATTTTTGATTGTAAAACAATATCTTGATGTTCAATTTTTTGCTTGGTCATACCAATTTTAAGTCAAGTTGAAGCCTAGGTTTTGCCGGTTTTTTCGACGTTTTGACTGTTGCAAATACAAATGTTTATCGATAGGTTTTAGTACGAAACGAACATTTGCAGGGTTTGGCAGGCTTTATTCTGCCTCCCAGGGAGACAGCAAGATGATAGCAGAGACAGTCGCACAGCAAGGGCTCAGTATAAAGGGGGCCGAAATACCACAACAGCAAAGCCTTTTTACTGAAGGTGCGCTCAACTTCCTCGAGGCTCTGTGTCGGGAGTTTGCTCCGGAAGTGACCAGTTTGCTGGAAAAGCGTGAGCAACGTCAGCTGCGGATAGACGGTGGTGAGTTACCGGACTTTTTACCGCAAACCCGAGCCATTCGAGATGGTGATTGGCAAATTCGCGGTATACCGGCGGATCTTAAAGATAGACGGGTCGAGATCACCGGGCCTGTGGATCGCAAGATGATCATCAATGCGCTCAACGCCAATGTAAAAGTCTTTATGGCCGACTTCGAAGATTCGCTGGCACCCAGCTGGCAGAAAGTGGTCGAGGGCCAAATCAACCTGCGTGACGCCGTCCGCGGTGAAATTGATTTTACCGCGCCGGAAACCGGCAAACATTATCAATTGCAGGCCAACCCTGCGGTATTGATTGCCCGGGTGCGGGGGCTGCACCTGCCGGAAGCGCATGTCGAATTCAACGGTAAGTCCATTCCCGGCTGCTTATTCGATTTTGCTTTGTACTTCTACCATAACTATCGCCAACTGCTAGCCAAGGGCAGTGGACCTTACTTCTATATTCCCAAGCTGGAAAGCCATCTTGAGGCACGCTGGTGGGCCAAAGTGTTTGCCTTCGCCGAAGAGCGTTTCTGCCTGCAGAGTGGCACCATCAAGTGCACCTGCCTGATTGAAACCCTGCCGGCCGTGTTCGAGATGGAGGAGATCCTCTATGAACTGCGCTCCAACATAGTGGCGCTCAACTGTGGCCGGTGGGATTACATTTTCAGCTATATCAAAACCTTGAAGAAGCATCCGGATCGTATTTTGCCGGACCGCCAGCAAGTGACCATGGATAAACCGTTCCTCAGCGCTTATTCACGTCTGCTGATCAAGACCTGTCACAAGCGTGGCGCGCTGGCGATGGGCGGCATGGCGGCCTTTATTCCCGCCAAGGATCCGCAAACCAATGCCCAGGTACTGGAGCGGGTTCGCAAGGACAAAGAGCTTGAGGCCCGAAACGGCCATGACGGCACCTGGGTGGCGCACCCTGGCCTGGCTGATACGGCCATGGGAATTTTCAACGAATATATAGGTGAAGAGCACGCCAACCAGCTGCATATCACCCGCGACGTGGATGCACCCATCCTGGCGGCCGAGCTGCTCAAACCCTGTGATGGTGAGCGCACCGAAGAGGGGATGCGACTCAATATCCGTATTGCATTGCAGTACATAGAAGCCTGGATTGGCGGTAATGGTTGTGTGCCCATCTATGGCTTGATGGAAGATGCAGCCACAGCAGAAATCAGCCGCGCCTCTATCTGGCAATGGATCCAGCACGGACAAAAGCTTTCCAACGGCAAGCCGGTGACCAAGGCACTGTTCAGCGCCATGTTGAAAGAAGAGTTGGCCAATGTGCGTGAAGAGCTCGGCAGCGAGCGTTTTGATAACGGTCAATTCAAGCGGGCGGCAAGTTTATTGGAAGAGATCACCACCGCCGATGAGCTGGTGACCTTCCTGACCTTGCCGGGCTACGAGCTGCTTACCCAGTAACCCAATAACCATTTACGGCAGTTGCCCGCGGGGGCTGGGGGCTGCCAAATTACCCTACGAAGGAGAGTTAAAATGACCAAGGCAACACAGAATTCACGTCAGGCGCAGATAGAAGCTTTGAAAAAGGATTGGGCTGAAAATCCACGTTGGCAGGGCGTTCGCCGTCCATTTACCGCCGAAGAGGTTGTGGCATTGCGCGGTTCAGTGGTTCCTGAAAACACCATCGCCAAGCGCGGCGCAGCCAAGTTGTGGGAGCTGGTTAACGGTGGCGCCAAGAAGGGCTATGTCAACTCTCTCGGCGCTTTGACCGGCGGTCAGGCGGTGCAGCAGGCCAAGGCCGGTATCGAGGCCATCTACCTTTCAGGCTGGCAGGTGGCGGCCGATGCCAACCTGGCGGGCACCATGTATCCGGATCAGTCACTCTATCCGGCCAACTCCGTGCCTGCCGTAGTGGGGCGAATAAATAACTCCTTCCGCCGCGCCGATCAGATCCAGTGGAGCCAAGGCAAAAACCCGGAAGATGAGGGTTATGTCGATTACTTCCTGCCGATTGTGGCCGATGCGGAAGCCGGATTCGGTGGCGTGCTGAACGCCTATGAGTTGATGAAGTCCATGATAGACGCCGGCGCTGCCGGGGTGCACTTCGAAGATCAGCTGGCCTCAGTGAAAAAATGTGGTCACATGGGCGGCAAGGTTTTGGTGCCGACTCAGGAAGCGGTACAGAAGCTGGTGGCGGCCCGTCTGGCAGCCGATGTATCCGGAGTGGATACTCTGGTGATTGCCCGTACCGATGCCAACGCTGCTGATTTGCTGACCTCAGATTGCGACCCCTATGATCGCGACTTCATCACCGGAGAGCGTACCCAGGAAGGTTTCTACCGGGTGAAGGCAGGTTTGGATCAGGCCATTTCCCGTGGGCTTGCCTATGCACCTTATGCCGACCTTATCTGGTGTGAAACCGCTAAGCCGGATCTGGAAGAGGCGCGCCGCTTTGCCGAAGCCATTCATGCCCAGTATCCGGATCAACTGTTGGCCTATAACTGTTCACCTTCGTTCAATTGGAAGAAGAACCTGGATGACGCCACCATTGCCAAGTTCCAGCAGGAGCTTGCCAACATGGGCTACAAGTACCAGTTCATCACTTTGGCCGGTATTCACAACATGTGGTACAACATGTTCGATCTCGCCTACGACTATGCCCGTGGCGAAGGCATGAAGCACTATGTTGAGAAGGTTCAGGAAGCCGAATTCGCTGCCGCGCAGAAGGGATACACCTTTGTGGCGCACCAGCAGGAAGTGGGTACAGGTTACTTTGATCAGGTGACCAATGTTATCCAGGGCGGCCAGTCCTCTGTCACGGCTCTGAGCGGTTCGACCGAAGAAGAGCAGTTTTAATCCCCTGTGTTGGCGTCCTCGGGCGCCACTTCCCCGGAAATGAACCTACGCCATTTTCGGGGGTAATTTGTGACTTCCCAGTCATTTGAGCCTTGTTGCTTGTGTTTTGGCGACTCATTGAGTCGCCTTTTTTTGTTGTAATTGTGTTATTTCTTTGAAGTTTGTGCTTTATTCATAACAAGAGTTCCATTCTCAAGCCCAGCACTGGGCCAATACCTGAAAGAGTTGAGTCGTATTTGAAATCAGCCAACAAGGGGGTGGATTACTGGACCCGCAGGATCAGTGATCAGGAAATGCCCGCACTTTGCTCAACAATAAGGACATTGGAAAAACTCGCCAAGGACGATGTGTCCTCCATGGCGATTCTGGGGCGCAGCATAATGCACGACAATGCGCTCACTTCCCGCATTTTGCGGGTGGCCAACAGCGCCATCTATAACAAGGGGATAAGCCCTGTTACTACGGTCAGCCGCGCTGCTGTGGTGCTGGGGTTCGACACCATCCGCAATATCTGCATTACCGCCAAACTCCTCTCCAGTTTGCTGGAAAGCAAAAATCTGACACCCTCGGTTTACCAAAGGTTGCTTAAGCTGATGGCTCAGGCGTTTCAGGCCGCCATGTTGGCCAAGATGATGCTTGACGGCTACGATGAGGAGTTGCAGGAAGAGGTGTTTATCGCCGCGCTGCTCTATCACCTGGGTGAGAGTGCCTTTTGGAGCACGGGAGCCGAACTGGCCGAGGAACTGGATTCAGCCCTCAGCGCCGAGAGTGATGCCGTAAGTAGGCTCAATCTGGTGCGCGAAGCGCTCGGGACTTCATTCAATCAGCTCAGCCAGGGGTTGGCCCGCAGTTGGGGCCTGGGTGAACTCTTGTGCAAGTCGCTCAGTAATCCCGATGAACGCACGCCGGAAATTCGCAGTATTTTTCTGGCCAATAAACTCAGCGAAGCGCTGGCCGGCGCCTCACTCAAACCCGAGGAGCTGGAGCGGCGCCTTAAACAAGCCGCCGATATGCTAAAGCTGGATACAGATGAGTTTCGGGGTCGGGTCCTTCGCTGTTCCAACGCTACCGCCAAGTTGGCCGAAGCCTATGGTGCCAAAGTACTTATCGAGTATCTGCCGGACACAGATCTGCTGCTGCCTCCGGAGAGGTTGGCTGAGGTTGTGGTGCGCGAGGAAAATCTTGCGTTTCAGCTGAAAAAACTCAGGGAGCTGACCGGCTTTGCTGTTGAGAAGACTGATTTCAATAAGGTAGTGACCACGGCATTGGAGGGAATACTCGAGGGCATTGGTCTCGACCGCTGCGCCGTGCTCTTGCTGTCACCGAGCAGGCGCATGTTGCAACCGAGAATCGCGCTTGGGGACGGCGCCGAGGAGATGAAAAACGACTTTATTCTCGAGCTGGAAGGTCGCGGTACCTTGCTGAAGGATTGCATCGAAAATCAGCGTCTGATCTGGCAGGGCGAGGGAGCCGATAAAGCTGTACTGGGTGAACAGCTGGCGAGAAAAGTCCCCGCCAGTGGTTTTTTGCTGGCACCATTACAGGTGGATAATAAGGTGATAGGCGTCTATTACGCTGACAGAGCCAGTTCAGGCCGGGATATTCATCCTGAAGATTTTGACAGCTTTGGTCACTTCGTGCAGCTGGCCAATATCTGTTTTTCAGTTGCCTTCAGGCACTGATTTCTGCTTTTTTCGATACAGCTTTATCTGATCGGTAATTCTGGGCGCCAGGGCGTTGGGAATGGGAAAACTCAGGCTGTATTGCAGTATTTGCCAGCCTTGTTCGGTTTTAACAAGCGTGCCTGTGCCCCGTCCAAGTCCATAGGACTGGCTGTCCAGCAGTTCATCGAACACTATCACCTCGCCGTGCTGCACCAGGCGGCGTGAGGAGCTTTGGTAAGTCCAGCCCTGGGTGGCACGGGCATACTGCTCAAATTCAACCATATTCCAGTATTCACTGGCATCTGTGCCGATAAATCCCGCATCAGGGCTGAAAAGGCTAAAGTAGCTGTCCCAGTCGGCATTGGCAGCACTTTGGTGCAGTTTATCCAATACCAAAGCGGCCTGAGTTTGGCTGTCATCGAGCTGGCCGCTTTGCTCTTGGCCGGTTTGATTGCCGGCTTGTGGGTTATTTGCCAAGGCTGAATGGCCGTAAATCGCTAGCAGCGCTGTAGTCAGCAACAAAGGTTTAAGGTGCAACATAATGTTCCCTATTATAATTTTTTATTATCGAACCCAGCTTAACCCAATTGGGCACAAGATGTGAGCCAAAGGAGGGGGGAAGTGTGCAATTGTACTGTTGCAAGGATGACCTAGTGCCAATTCAAGGGATCGAGACGATAGAAGCGGCTCAGTTCCTGGTAGAGTTGCGGATAATCGGCTTTCATCTGCTGCGGTTGCTCGAAGAATACCTCGCTTATGACAGCAAAGAACTCGGCCGGATTGGTGGCGCCGTAGTAACTGAATAGGCTGGGCTCACCACGGGCGGCCTGAGCCTGCAGTTTGGCAAACTCCTGCCCCAAAACCTGCGACCACACAGGGTAGGCGTTGAACTCACCGAGTCTGGGAGCGCCATTGGCATCGCCTGCTTCCTGATCCAGTTGATGGGCAAACTCATGGATCACGACATTCCTGCCGTCTGCCGGATCGGCGGCGTCATCCAGGGTATTTTGCCAGGAAAGGACGACTTTCCCCTGCCCCCAGGATTCTCCCGCCAATAACCTTTGACTGTGCCATTCCAGGCCATTGGCATCCCGCTGCTGCTGGCGAACAATAAAGGCCGATGGGTACACCAGAATTTGTCTCAGGTTAGGGTAATAGTCGGTTTGACGATTGAGCAACAAGAGACAGGCCTGTGCGGCTATGGTTACGCGGATTTCATCATCTATCTCCAACCCGTCGCAACCGACAAACTGCTTTTCCGCCAGAAATACCTGAATGTGTTTCTTGAGCTGCAGTTGCAGGTCACTGGGCAGGGAACGGAAATAGGGCATACGTTTTTTCAGGATAGTGCGCCATTCCTTGGGGAAAGGCTTGGCGCGTATCTTGTCTCTGCGTCTGCGATCCCGCCAGGACTGGCTGAGGATCCAACCTATGGCGCTGGCGCCGGCGGCGAGGGTTATCAGAATGGCCAGCATGATCCGGCTCCATGGCTAAAGCGTCTAACCAGATCTGTGGGGGCTCAGTGGGAATAACTCAAGCTTGCTGCATGAAAAACAAGCAAAAAAAAGCTGACAGCAAAGAGGTTGAAACCTGTTATCGGCTGTCAGCAAAGGGTGGGAGTGTCAAACAGTCCACGCAGTTCAAGGGAAAGAGTTAGTCCGGCATAAACTTCTGTTCCAGCTCGCGGCGCTCTTGTGGCGCCAGGCTGTGATGATGCTTGATAAGCAAACGTATCAGGCGTGACTTGGCAATATCACAGTCGCTGGCCATTTCGGCCAGGTGGCTGATGGCCGCTTCACTCAGGGTAAAAGTCGCCTTGCGAAAAGGTTCGTGGCGACGTTTGGGTATCAGCTTTTGCTGGGTGGCTTCCTGATTGGTGGAAGCTGTATTGGAACACAGTTGCTCAACCGGCATAGTTACCGCCGCTTGTTGTGTTTGTCCCATGGCGTAATAGATGGCGCCGTCGATAAACTCATCCAGGGATTGCATGGCCATCATATGTCTGCGGGCATCAACCTCAGATGGCGTAACGTTTTTCTTCAGATCGGCCAGTCCCATACTGAGTCCTCATGCTGTTGAGTTGGTTGGTCATCAGGCGGCTGCGGATCTCAGTGGCATTCTGTGCCTGCAGCATTTCGCAGGCGATGGCACGGATCTCGGTGGCGGCCTTGCCCTTGGGCTCGAATTCAATTACCGAGCGGCCGGACTCTTCGCTGTCATCATAGATGTTGCGGCTGTAGGTAATGGCGTCCAGCACATTGATATCGTAGGTTTTACAGACTTCCTTGGCCTCGAGAATACGGCTGGCCTGGTTGGGCAGGTTAGGGCACTGGGTGATAACAAAAGAGGCGCGCATCTTGGGGTTTATCATCATGCAGGTGGCGACTATATCATCCATATGGCTGACGGTTTTAAGATCGCGGCGCTTGGGTCTAAGGGGCATAAGTACATGGGAGGCTACTGACATGGTGGCACGTAGCGCCAAGTTGTCCTGGCCGCCGCAATCGACTATCACGTAGTCGTAGTGTTGCTCCAGGCTCAGTAGATCGTTGCGGATTTTGCCATAGAGTTGCACACAGTTGATCCCGGCTAGCTTGCTGTCGTTGTTGCGGGCCTGGATCCAATCAGAGGTGGTTCGCTGAGGGTCGCAATCCACCATGATCACCGATGCGCCACACTCTACCGTGAGAAAAACGGCAATGTTTTGTGCCAGGCAGCTTTTGCCGCTGCCCCCCTTTTCACCGCCAACGAGTATGATCATTGTCTTGCCCTCTGAAAGCTTGTTCTTAAGTTATTTGTTCTTTCCCTGATGGCTTACAACTTTCCTTGGTTCGGAAATGTTCCCTACTTAATGTTTACCGTGTCGTTGCTTGTTTGCGCTCCCAAAAGCTTTCGCTGACGGAGGTGAACAGTGAACGGTAAAACAAATGTAAAAGTTAAATTGTTTTTGGTCAACTTGATGATTTTTATTGGTTTTTATTGTTTTTTTTGGCGTCATGTTTTTGGCGTTACCCTCTTGGGTTGTCGTAATAATGGCGGTGTTATCCATGAGTAAGGTGGCCGGAGAAATTATCAATAAAATTATGTCGTTAAAAAAATGTTGCCGCGTCATTTATTTGTTAAAACTGAACTGTGCCCGGATCCGAACCGCCAGAGTCTCTTTTATGACACCGCCAATACTGTATATAGGAATTAAAAGTATTTTTTTAGATTTAAAAAATATAAATAAATGTGATCTTTGTCGATTGGGCTGTTAATCAAACGCTTGGGTGTCTATGGGCCGAGAAGGGAGTGGTCTTTTATTACTCTATGCCGCTTGGTGAGCGTAGCAACTGTCATTTCCTTGCCACAGAACTCTGCCATGTTGGGATGCTAGCCAGACTTTTCTCTGGACGTTCCGACCATCTGCAT
Source organism: Shewanella sp. MSW (assembly GCF_007636515.1). Classification (NCBI taxonomy): domain Bacteria; kingdom Pseudomonadati; phylum Pseudomonadota; class Gammaproteobacteria; order Alteromonadales; family Shewanellaceae; genus Shewanella; species Shewanella sp. MSW. The sequence continues at coordinate 1,710 of NZ_LVDR01000014.1, read as the reverse complement.
TTATGCAAGGAGGCATTTATGGGCCACGTACTTAACCAGACCAGTCGCTTTGAAGTTGAGGAGTGTTGTCTGGCAATCCATGAACTCTTGTTGCTTAGAGACAGGGCTGGACTGCCCGTGCATGGACTAGATGACAGTTATTTGCCTGCCAAACCATTGTTGTCCTTATGTATCAGGGAAAATCAGCAAGGTGGGCAACTGGTGGCGCTGGCTTTGGTGCGAAGCGGCTCTGCAGCTGGATCTTGTCGGGAGTCTGGACACTATCTGCTACAGGATTTTCTGGTGTTGCCCGAATTTCGCCATCTTGGACTCGGCAGCTTTTTGTTGGAGACTGTCATTGAGCGATTATCGCTTCTGGGCTCGCCTAAATGGCAACTGATGCTGGAGGTGCTTCCGGGAGATGAAGTCTTGGCGCAGCGCCTGGGGTTCAAGTCAGGCGGCCATAGTGTGCCGGGAAATTTTTGGCTGAGAAGCGTAGGTTGAATCGAAAGCTTGCCTTTCTTTGTTGAAGGCCAGGCTAACGCTGCGGTTTACTCAGGTAGGCTAGTTGAGTTATCAATTCGGCAGTTATTCATGCCGTGGGTCACTTATACGTCGCTGAATTGACCTCAGACAAAAGTTGGCGCTGAGCCGCGCGGCTTGGCAGGCTTTCCACTCAAGTTTACTTTTCCGGAGTATACTGGCAACTTTAGCCTGAAACGGAGAGAAGATGCAGCCGGAACAGCAGTTGTTGGAAGCGATCAATCAGACCATGCCCTTTGGCAAGTACGCCGGACGCAAGTTATTGGAGCTTCCCGAGCCTTATCTGGTGTGGTTTCACTCCAAGGGGTTCCCCGAGGGCAAGCTTGGGCAGCAATTGGCGCTTATCTATGAGGTGAAGCTCAATGGTCTTGAGTCTATGCTGCGGCCCTTGCTACGTCCGTGAAGCTGTCAAAAGTGTGAACCCTATTAGCGATTTATGAAATAACACATGTTTTAATGGCGCAGTATTTCCAACGACAACAGGAAGCAACAGACAATGGCAAAATTGGCAAAGATCTTGGCGACCGCGGCTTTGGCTCTGGGTATATCTTCAGCCTGGGCACAAGGTGCGGTACATGAAGGCACAGTGGTCGACACCATGAATAGTGGCGGTTATACCTATGTGCAGATTAAAGAAGCCGATAAAACCTTTTGGGCGGCTGGTCCTCAGGTAGCTGTGGCCAAGGGTGATAAGGTGCAGGTGACCGAGCAGATGTGGATGAACAACTTCACCAGCAAGACCCTCAACCGTACTTTTGACAAGCTGATGTTTGTTGGTGAAATCGATAAGAAGTGATTTCATCCACTCTCTGTTAAAGTCGCGACTCTGTTCGCGGCTTTTTTATTTTCAGCCCCTAAACCACCTACTTCAGTAGGTGGTTATCATCAATTTAGGCTTGGCCTGTAAAGGCTACCCATGCTAATTGCTCTTTTGATTTTTAGCGAAGTCAAAGGACAAAAAGCATGAGTAGATACGAGCAAGCATCGCATGTGTATTGGCGATGTCAATATCATATAGTTTGGACTCCAAAGTACCGTTTTAGGATTCTCAAAAACAAAGTAGGTAAGGACGTTTACCGCTGTATTCACGTTTACAGTGAGCAACTTGGGTGCAAAGTAGTAGAGTTAAATGTTCAGGTAGACCATGTTCATTTAGTTATAAAAGTTCCGCCAAAGTTATCGATATCA